>NZ_JAUBOQ010000065.1:0-18391 GCF_036700325.1 Microcoleus sp. Z1_B2 | reverse complement strand
CATTGCACCCATCGCCGATGATTTAGAGGCTGTCAGTAACTTAGAAGACGAAGCAGTTAGCGAGGAAAATAGCATTGCACCCATCGCCGATGATTTAGAGGCTGTCAGTAACTTAGAAGACGAAGCAGTTAGCGAGGAAAATAGCATTGAACCCATCGCCGATGATTTAGTGGATGTCAGTAACTTAGAAGATCAAAAAGTTAGAGCTAAAAATAGCATTGCATCCATCGCCGATGATTTAGTGGATGTCAGTAACTTAGAAGACGAAGCAGTTAGCGAGGAAAATAGCATTGCCCCAATCGCCGATGATTTAGTGGATGTCAGTAACTTAGAAGATAAAAAAGTTAGAGCTAAAAATAGCATTGCATCCATCGCCGATGATTTCGAGGGTGTCAGTAACTTAGAAGACAAAGCAGTTATCCCGGAAAATAACATTGCACTAATCGCCGACAGTTTTCTGGGTTCCCGCAACCTAGAAAATGAATATCTCGATGAACTTCCCGACGAAGTTGAAATGTCTTTATTCGAGCATTTAGAAGAATTGCGTCAGCGACTTTTTTACTCGCTAATTGCAGTAGTAATCGCTGTAATCGGTTGCTTTTTCACAGTTAAACCTATCGTACAATTGCTAGAAGTACCGGCCGGGCCCGTCAAGTTTCTGCAACTAGCTCCCGGCGAGTATTTCTTTGTTTCTATTGAAGTAGCCGGATACAGCGGTTTGCTCATCGCCAGTCCGTTTATTTTTTACCAGATAGCGCTGTTTGTTCTCCCCGGCTTGACTCGCAAAGAACGCAGGTTGCTCGGGCCTGTGTTTTTCGGTTCGAGTTTCCTATTTTTGGGCGGGTTAGTCTTTGCTTACATCGCTCTGATTCCGGCGGCGCTCAACTTCTTTGTTAGCTATGGGGCGGATGTTGTAGAGCAGTTGTGGTCGATCGACAAATACTTTAAATTTGTGCTGCTGTTAATGTTCTGCACTGGCTTAGCTTTTCAAATCCCGATCGTCCTAGTATTGCTCGGTGTTTTGGGCATATTTTCTTCCAACCAAATGCTCTCCGGCTGGCGGTATGTAGTCTTGGGAGCGGCAGTTTTGGGAGCAGTGTTAACGCCTTCTACCGATCCTTTAACGCAAAGTCTTTTAGGAGGTGCGATCCTCGGCTTGTATTTGGGCGGGGTTGGTTTGGTAAAGCTTTTAGGGCGGTAAAAACTCCACCGAAAGATCGATCGACTCTCAGCAAAAAAATATAGAGACGCGATCGCCCGCGCCTCTATAATTACTAAAAGTTAAAATTCCACACCAAAGTTTTGTCAAAACTTTGACCCCGCGTAAAAGCAGGTAAAATCCCGCGACTTAAGGAGTGGAACACCCAAAATTTTAGACTAAGTTTCAAGCTCTCAGATTCAATACAAAAGTAAATCTAAAATCTAAAATCTAAAATCTAAAATCTAAAATCGACTGACTACATTCGGAACTGTTCGACTTCAGGAGTGTAGCCGATCGGCAAAACGTAATCCAGATTCTCGTGGGGACGAGCAATTATGTGATACGATAGCAACTTTCCGCCATCGACCTTTTTCACTGATTCAATTCCAGCAGCAACGGCTGCTTGCACTTCAGAGACATCTCCTCGCACTATAATTGTCCAGTAGGCGCGGGTTATTTTCTCATAGCGAACTAAAGTAACACGGGCTGCTTTCACCATTGAGTCCGCAACTTCTACTGCAGCGGGAAATCCTAAGACTTCAACCATTCCCAGTGCAACACCCATTACAACATTCTCCTAAATTTCACAAGATATCTGACACTCATTGTAGGTGAAATTGTTGACAGAAATTGGTTCGGATGATTTTGATAAGCATGAAGGACGATCGCCCAAAATTTAAAAAGCCCCTAAAAAGCCCCACAAGCTGTTGCGGCATTTAAATCCCACAGCAGGGCGCGCGCAGCAAAGCCCGCCACACAAGACTTTGAATCAAAACAACTGTGCAAATTAGATGCGCCACAGCTTAGTTTCTCACCAGCGGCAAGTCGTATGACAAGCTCGCCGATCGATTTTCGGGACTTTGGGCTCAACTCATCCAGCCGCGGCGCGACACAAAACTTTAGGGAACTCCCCCAGAGCCCGGCTGTGGAGTCAATCGATTGCGCGATTTTAGATTTTAGATTTTAGATTTTAGAATTGAAGCATTGACTTGCGCGAGATAAATACGTTCGGCAAGTTTCATCGGATACAGGTTTTTTATTTCTCGATCCTGAGTCTGCGCGTTGGAATGAATCACGTGGCGGGTATCCTGGATGATGAAGGTCAATCTCAAATCTAAAATCTACTGAGTGATTCAAAACTCGTCTAGCAACCACTCCGAGGCTCTTTCACCCAAATCTAGAGGAACGCTGACAGCTTTACCCAAGCGCGGGCGATCGCGAGTAGTTACGATATATTCTCTCACCTGTTCTGTACTCCCCCAGCCGTTGAGGTAATTGGCCACCGCATCCAAATGCTCAAAATAATCAGCCTCCGTCATCGGAAAAGATGCCTGTTCTAGATATTTCCACATAACTTGCACAAAAATCTTGCCCCGCGTTCGCCGCAATCTGATATCGTAAGACTTTCCCCATTTTTCTAGCAGTAGCTGGTGTAAATCCTGGCCCGTCATGGTTGCTCCTGAGTTAATCCATTAAACAATAAAAGACAAAGTTCAAAAAATGTAATAATACTCTAATAAAGGCTGGAAGGCGCATTCTTAAAAGGAATTTTCGTTGCCTAAAATTTGTGCGAGCAGATTAACGGCAATTATCCCAGTTGTCTGCACGTAAAGGTTCGCGCTCCAGCTAACAAACAAACGTAACTTAAAACCGTAAAGGCAGGTCATGGCTCAATCTTCTGCTGGAAATCCCGATGTCCCCGATATGGGGCGTCGCCAATTTATGAATTTGCTGACGTTCGGTACAGTCACAGGTGTGGCACTGGGCGCACTCTATCCCGTTGTCCAATATTTTGTTCCTCCAGCGAGTGGGGCAGTTGGTGGCGGAGTGACAGCTAAAGATGCTTTGGGTAACGACATCATCGTTAGCGAATATTTGGCTTCGCACCCTGCGGGCGATCGCAGCTTAGCCCAAGGTCTCAAAGGCGACCCCACCTATGTTGTGGTGAAAGAAGACTTATCTATCGCCGACTACGGCATCAATGCAGTCTGCACTCACTTGGGTTGCGTCGTGCCTTGGAATGTTAGCGAAAACAAGTTTATCTGTCCTTGCCACGGTTCTCAATACAACAATGAGGGCAAAGTGGTGCGCGGCCCCGCGCCTTTGTCTCTGGCCCTGGCCCACGCCACTGTCGCAGATGACAAAATCGCTTTTACAACTTGGACAGAAACTGATTTCCGCACCGGCGAAGCACCTTGGTGGTCTTAAACAATTTTGGATTTTAGATTTTAGATTTTAGATTGGGGTCAGCGGTGAAAATCCAAGATAATTGCATCCCTAAAACAGTCTAATAATCCGAAATCCAAAATCCAAAATTCAAAATCTAAAATTCACGCATTGTCTGACCTTTGAGATTGAATACTCTAATGCCACAAACTAATTTATCTGCGATATTTCGCCGCAGTGCCAGGACGATCGCGAAAACAGCCTTAATTGCGATCGCAGCCGCAGGATTTTTCCTAACCAGCGACATCGCACTTCCCCAAGCAGCATTTGCTTACCCTTTCTGGGCACAGCAAACAGCACCCGCTACTCCCCGCGAAGCAACAGGTCGCATTGTTTGCGCTAACTGTCACCTCGGTGCAAAACCGACTCAAGTTGAAGTACCGCAATCTGTTTTGCCTGACACTGTTTTTGAAGCTATTGTCAAGATTCCCTACGATACTAGCGTGCAACAAGTTGTCGGCGACGGCAGCAAAGGTGGCTTGAATGTCGGCGCAGTTGTGATGTTGCCCGAAGGTTTCAAGATTGCTCCCGCTGACAGAATTCCCGAAGAAATGAAGGAAAAAGTCGGCGATCTTTACTTCCAACCTTACAGCGAAACCCAAGAAAATATTGTTTTAGTCGGCCCAGTACCGGGAGAACAGTACAAAGAATTGGTATTCCCAGTTTTGTCGCCGAATCCGGCAACTGACAAGTCCGTTCACTACGGCAAATACCAAATTTATGTGGGTGGCAACCGCGGCCGCGGTCAGGTTTATCCTACTGGCGAAAAGAGCAATAATACAGTTTACAATGCTTCGGTAGCTGGCAGCATTTCTAAGATTGCTCAACCGGAAGCTGGCGGTTATGAAGTGACCATTCAACCTGCAGAAGGTGCAGCCGTTGTTGATACGATTCCCGCAGGCCCAGAACTGATTGTTACCGAAGGACAAACAGTTGCAGCAGGCGAACTTTTGACGAACAATCCTAATGTGGGCGGCTTCGGTCAAAAAGACGTGGAGATCGTGCTGCAAAGTGCCGATCGCGTTAAAGGATTGATGGCTTTCGTAGCTTTGACCATGCTGGCTCAAATTATGCTGGTTCTCAAGAAGAAACAGGTCGAAAAAGTTCAAGCTGCTGAAATGAATTTCTAAACGCGGCTGTAATTAGTTGGGTAAGGTACTATGTGCACACCCAACTATTAGGTAAGTAGGGCGGGGAATCCCCGCCTTATTGTTTGATAAATAACCAGTAAAATAATGTCAATTGATGAGAAAATAGTTGAAGTAGGCCCGCTGCAATGGTTTTATCGGGAAACAAATCCGGTTAACGAAACTGGTAAACCCCCCGTACTGCTGCTGCACGGTTTGCCGTCCCAGAGTTTTACCTGGACTGTAATGATGCCGGATTTGGCGGCAAGCGGATTTAGATCGATCGCCCCAGATTGGGTGGGTTACGGGCGATCGACAAAACCAGACAAGCGCGACTTTGCCTACACTCCCGATGCTTTTGTTGACGCCCTCACAGGCTTTATTCAAGCTCTAGAATTAGACCGATTTTACCTCGTTGTCCAAGGATTTTTAGCTTCAGCCGGCATTCAATACGCTTTACGCAATCCCGATAAAATTGAGCGTCTAGCCGTTATCAATACACCAGTTTCAGGAAATATAAAATTGCCTTGGAAAATGCAGCAGTTGGGGCTGCCTTTTATTGGCGACATGATGACGCAAGACCCGCTTTTGGTTGACAGAACTCTCGAAGGTGGCAGCGGTCAGACAATATCAGACAAAGATTTAGATGTTTACCGCCGCCCGTTTTTGAAGAGTTCGGATGCAGGTCGATCGCTGATGAATACAGTCCGCAATATTCAATTGCCGCAGTCAATGGCAGAAATTGAATCCGGCTTGAAAGGATGGACTAGACCAACTTTATTTGTCTGGGGTTTGACAGATCCTTGGCTGAGTGTTGAACCTGCTAAAAAGCTAGTCGGTTCCCTGCAAAATGCAGAGTTAGTCACACTGGAACAAGCGGGGCATTATCCTCAAGAACATTGGTCAGAAAAAGTTGGCGATGCTGTGATCACTTTTCTGCGCCGCCAGGAGGTAAAATAATATTTTGTACATAACTCTCGGTGCTGGGTCAGCGAAGCAGAGCCAAAGCATCTGCGTTTTCAGGCAGAGCCTTGGAACGAACACGAGCAACCCCGTACCCGCCCTGTGCCCGCTCGCAACGAGCAATCTAAAATCTAAAATCTAAAATCTAAAATCGACATGACTCGTCCCCGTTCAATTTTTGCCTTGATGATGGCGTTTTTGATGGCATTTCTGGTTAGTTGCAGCAGTGTCGAAGCAAAAGTTCCAACGACTTACACAGCAGCGCAAATCCAGCAAATAGAGCGCTATGTTCCTACCCTGACAGATTTCCGATCGCGCATGGACAAATTGGGCACCCTAATTCAAAAACGGAATTGGGTTGATACCAGAACTTACATTCACGGGCCTCTAGGCGACTTGCGGAACACCATGAAAACCGTTTCTGCGAGTTTGTTGCCTAGTTCTCAACAACAAGCTGTTGATTTGACCAAGAGTTTGTTTGCCGATTTGGTTAACATCGATCTTGCTGCTAAAGACCTTGACTATGCAAAAGTCACGGCCAGCTATCAAAAAGCTGTCAGTGATTTCGATGCCTTCTTGCAGTTAATTCCTAAAGCTTAATTAGCCTTAACTCACATCTGGCATCCAGAACAGGCAAGATGCCTGTTCCACAAAGAAACAATCAGTTTTCTTGTGCGGGTATCATTCTCAAGAACAGGCAAGATGTCTGTTCCACAAAGAAACAATCAGTTTTCTTGTGCGGGTATCATTCTCAAGAACAGGCAAGATGCCTGTTCCACAAAAAAACAATCAGTTTTCTTGTGGGGCGGGCATCTTGCCCGTCCGAAACAGGTTTATATGGACAAAACCTAGGAAGCAGTTAATCTAAAATCTAAAATCTAAAATCTAAAATTGAATGGTTCGTGTTGCAATTATTGGTTGCGGTATTGTTGGGGCTTCGATCGCCTTTGAACTAAGTCAATTTCCCGAACTGAAAGTTACTGTGTTCGACAAACAGCCGCCTGCTGAAGGTTCTACTGGCGCGGCACTCGGTGTTTTGATGGGAGTTATCAGCCACAAAACTAAGGGCAGAAATTGGCAGTTGAGGGAAACCAGCCTTCAGCGCTACGAAACTTTGATTCCAGAATTGGAAGCAGTTACGGGGCGAAAAATTCCTTTTAACAAACAAGGAATTTTAATGCTGTGTTCGGAGGGAGAGGATTTAAGTAAATGGGAAAAATTGATAGGAACTCGCGAGTCTCAAGGTTGGCAATTGGAACTTTGGGATCGGGAACGAGTGCGCGATCGCTGCCCTCATCTTGCTGTAAAGGATAACATTATTGCTGCGATTTATTCGCCTCAAGACCGGCAAGTCGATCCGACGGCGCTAACTTTGGCTTTGGTTGAGGCTGCTAAACTCAAAGGAGTTAATTTTGAGTTTGGAGTGGAAGTTCAAGGCATTACTGAGTTGGATTCTCAGGTGTCTGAGATTCAACTCCCATCTTCCATTACTGTCAATAAGTCTTGTGGAACAGGCATCTTGCCTGTTGCTGAAAATTTCGATCGACTAATTGTGGCGGCTGGTTTGGGTTCTGCTGCTGTGACTGCATCGTTAAATCAGTTGGTTGACATTCGCCCGGTGTTGGGACAAGCGCTGCATTTGCTGACGCCCAATCCTGTAGGAAACCCAGATTTTAGCCCGGTAATTTCTTGCGATGACGTTCACATTGTGCCTGTGGAAAATCAGGAATATTGGGTGGGGGCGACGGTGGAGTTTTCCGAAAATGGCGGGGAAATTCAGGCGAATGCTGATATGTTGGCGCAAGTGATGGCGAGGGCGATCGCACTTTGTCCGGCCTTAGCATTCGCCTCAATCATCAGGAAATGGTCAGGATTGCGCCCGCGGCCGGAAGGGCGACCGGCCCCAATTATCGAGACGCTTCCCGGTAACGATCGCGTTCTCATCGCCAGCGGCCACTATCGCAACGGTGTTCTGCTGGCCCCTGCAACAGCGCGATCGATTCGAGAAATGATTTTGCAATAATTAACAAATGTTAATATAATCAAGATAGCAATTCATATCTTACATCTAAATATGTCCGACAAACCTTTAGGTAAACCGCGCTCTTTGTGGCGAGTAATTTTGCTGTCTGGAGTCAGCTTGCTGCTATATTACGGATGGTACAAATGGATTATTCAAGAAGAATTGCGTCGCTATAACGGCAGCGGTTGGTCGGGAACCCTTTGCTTGCTTCCCTTTGTTTTAGGAGTAGCCGTCCCCCAAGCTTTGCGAATATTCGACCCTGACGTTCCCGGATGGTTTGGTTGGTTTTCCTTGCTGGGTATTGCTTGGATTTACATCGTGCAGTTCAAACTTTACAAGACAGTTAACGAATTGTACCGCCAAGAAGGAATCAAAGAACCGCTAACAGTTTGGTGGATTTTTGTACCAGGTTTAAATTTAGTTGTCGGCTTGCGGCAAATTCACTTTTTGAGCCAGTTTTGGGCGAGAAAACAGGGAATTGAAGTTAAGGATAACTTAGCCGAAAGTATTCCTTTTCTGTCAGCTAACGCTTAAATAAATTAAGCTCCAATCGCTTGACGCTGCGAGTAAATTTCTTCTATAAGCAGGTCACGCAGTTCATCCGCAATGTCCGTGGGAGGGTTGCCTGCGAGGGCGCGTCCAATCAGCCGTTCTGCTTGCCGGAGTTGGGCACACTCAATGGCAAGTACGGCGGCGCTCCGATGCAGTATAGAACGAGTAGGCTCAAAATCCCACTCGTTTGCTACTAAATCCGCTGCCGCCCGTTCTTTCGCAAAGGCGGCTCTGGTGAGTGCAGTCACTTGGTCGATATCACCGCACTGACGGGCGAAAACTGCTCGATCGACCAGTTCCATTGCTTCATGGTGAAGGGCTTCTACGGTCTGCATTTTTTGACGATCCGTGCTTTGGGAGTACCGAACTCAATTACAGATACATAGCCAGGAGCTACGTCATCTGAAGGGCGGATTTGTTCTAATTTTATGTTAACTCTGGCTTGAATAATGCTGTCAGAACCTTTACGAATGCCGGAGACTTCTAAGCGGGCTTTGCGCTGAAATAGCGTGCCTGGATCTTCGAGCGAACCCAGCCAAAAGTCAAAACCTAACCCTTTACCTTTGACAGAACGTTCGATGATGGTGAGTCCAGTGAGGTGAGGCATGATCAACGCCGCGATACCGTAGGCTCCATATTCAGTGGCAACTTCTCGATCGGCATTGAAGCGACGGATGGTATCATCGATCGCATCCCATTGAATTTGGATTTCACAGGGTTGAATCCCCTCGATTGTCAGCTTCACAGGGATAGAGTGTCCTCCATCGTCGAGGCAAACGGCGGCGGCATCTGCACAGATGGCTCCGAAGGTGAGTGACCAGCCTGGACGTTCGGGCTTGTTCTCGCGCAGGTCATTGAGGGAGAGAATTTTAATCGGGTTAAGGTGGGTCATCAGAGGAGATGGCTCCGGGCGATCGCATCTCCAGAATCATAAAGCATATAGTCTTCAGTCATTTTGTTCTTTTAGCGGGTTCACCCGAATTTATGGTTGAAAACCAAAGTATTGGTAAACCCGCTCTTACCGATGACTCTTCACCAGAACCGATTCGGCAAATCCGCCAAAATGAGTTTGAGTTCCGGTTCATTAACCCGCTTAATTGCTTTAGGAATACTTACCCACTGCCGCTTTCTCTTGCTAGCTTCCGGCCAAATTTCTAGAACTGCTTGCACTTGCATTAAAAATACTTCTACCTGACAAGTATAGCCGGACTTTTGATACTCGTAAGTTCCCAGCAAATCCGGGAAGACTTTACCCAACAAACCTGCTTCTTCCCAAGCTTCCTTGGCAGCAGAATCTTGGGGAGTCATGTCAGGTTCAATTAATCCTTTGGGAATCACCCAGCGCTTGCTAGCAGAAGAAGTAATCAGCATTACTTCTATTTGTCCGTCTTGAATGCGATAGGGAATTACCCCCGATTGATCGACCAGTAAAGCGATTTTTATACTCATGATTTCTGCAATATTTCTGGCTGCAAAATCTGCTGCAACTTGATTGACATAGGACTAAAGAAACCGGGTTTTTTGCCGACTCTCCGGGCTACAGCGCAGGATTTTCGTAAAAAACCCGGTTTCTCGCCACCCGTGCATAACTCCGATTAATAGCTGCCAACTAAACAATAAAAACTGCACGCCTGATTTTCTACACTTCCCAAGTTGAGACAGCAATAAATTGGATAATAAACATATTTGGCTTTTCCTGTCTGTCGAAAATAGGAAATTCCCCTGCACTCCCACTGAACAATAATATTATTATAATAAATTCGCCAAATCCTCTACCGACAAGCAGATAAAAGCCGATCGCCAATATCTGCCTTTATCTGCGTCGGTAGGATTTTACGCCTAATCTTTCTTCGCCTTAGCCTCCAAATTTTCCATCCGACTCCTCAAATCTTGATTCTCCTTTTTCACCTGGTCTAATTCCTCCCGCAACTGCTTTACCGCTGCATCAGAACCAGCATTTTTCTGCACTCTTTGCACAGCTTCATCAGCCATGCGGCGGACGCGGCCATCGGGAGTTTGGTCAGCTAAAGAACGCAAAATGCGAATTGCTTTGCGAGTTTGCATTTGTCCCAATCCCACTACTACAGAGACTTGAGTCAAGAAAAACGTCTCTTTAGATAATTCTGCCAATCGCTGCAAAATCCGTTCTAAATTGACCTTCGTTTGACCAGTCGAAATTGTGCCCAAAGAGCGAATTGCAGCCAAGCGCAAAGCTTGCGGAGTACCGGCGGCTGTGTATTTCAAAATTAAATTCAGCGCATCTTCAGAAGTTTTCATCTGCGCCAAACCGGATATCGCACCCGATCGCACTACCTCATTCCACCCCTGACGCTCTTTGAGCACCAATTTTAACTCTTTGAGTACCTGTTCGTCGGTTGGTTTTTCGTCGGGGTTAGCTGCTGAGATTCCGCCAATAGCAGTCGCTGCTGCTGCTTCTACATAATAGCTGTCGTCCCCTTTTTCGACGATCGATCTCAGCGCTTTATAAGTTTCGTGAGTTTGAATTTTACCCAGCGCATTCACCACAGCGCGACGAACACGAGCATCTTTATCTTTTAAACCACTTACTAAACCTTCAAAAACTTGGTCGAGTTTAATTTCAACTAACTGACCGGCAACTTCTGCCCGTACTGCCCAGAACGGCTCTTTCTTGAGAACTTCTGACAGCGTTTTCACAGCTTCTAGCCCTCCCTTCTTCGCCAAAGCTTGGGCAGCGTAAATCCGGGAAACCGGGTCTGGATCGAACTGCAACTGAGCTTTTAGTTCCGCAACTCCATACTCTAACACAACTGTTTTTAAGTATTTATTGCCGACATCAAAACTGATATATGCAGGCTTCTGTTCTAGGGGGAAATAGAAGCTTTGCTCGCGCTCATGCACTCGGACTGTGAAAGTTTTTAGGTTCGGGGTTGAACGTGCCCAACTGTCATCGTCTGCTTCTTTTTCTGGCTTGTAACCGAAGCCGATCGGGATTTTTAGGTCAAAGACATCTTTGCTGTTGCTGTTGCCATTCTTGCTATCTTTTACCTGAGTTTGGGTGACAGTAACTTTTGCTAACTTGCTGTCGCCATCCCAGGAATAAGCAACTTTATAATCGGGATGACCGCCGCGATAAACGTACTGGTCAAACAAAAACATGAGATTGCGACCGGTAGCCTTTTCTATCGCCCTGAGCAAATCGATGGTTTCTACAGTTTTGTGAGCGTTATCCCGCACAAAAGTGTGAATTGCTTTGTAAAATAATTCGTCGCCCAACTCGGCGCGAATCATGTGATAGACGCAAGCGCCTTTTTCGTACAAATGGCGATCGTACAATTCGATTGCTTCGCGGTAAACGTGAGTAACAATGGGGCGGCGGTAGCGGGAACTATCTTCAGCTAAATAATTGCGGGCTTCATTTAGCATATAGTAAGCCGCGTCTTCTTTGCCATATTCTTTGTCAGTCCACAGCACCTCGGAATAAGAAGCCATGCCTTCTTTCAGCCAAGCGTGAGACCAATGTTTAATTACTACTAAATCGCCGAACCACTGGTGAGCTAGTTCGTGGGCGACTAAGCTTTCAGTACCGCGATTGTCGAGGGCGGCGCGTTCGTCTAACAAGCACCTATCTGTCAGCAAAGTTGTGGAAGTATTTTCCATACCGCCGAAGATAAAATCATCGACGCAGACTTGAGCGTATTTGGGAAAAGGGTAAGGATAGCCAAATGCTTGAGAGAAGAATTCAATCATTTGAGGCGTTTTGCCCATGCTGCGCTTAGCGTCTGCTTCGCGGCTCCTTTCCACGTAATAATTAACTGGTTTGCCGTTCCATTCGTCTTTAATTTCGGCAAAATCTCCGACTGCTAAGGTCATTAAGTACGTCGGGTGTACCTGGGTTTGGGACCAGTGATAAATTTTATCGTCGCCTTCGTTTTTTGTACTAATTAATTCGCCGTTGGAAATAGCAAAAAGTTGTCTCGGCACTTGCACTCGAATTTCCGAAGTTGCCAACTGTCCGGGATAGTCGAAACAGGGAAACCAGAAACGGGAATCTTCGTCTTCGCCTTGAGTCCAAACTTGAGTAGGTTTGTCTGGATAGTGTTTGTCCGGGCCGACGAAATAAAGGCCACGTTGGGGTTTTTCGACCCAGTAGTCGATCGCAATTGTAATTGGTTGGTAAGCTTCTGTTGGTTCGTGTAGTTGAATTTGCAGCACTTCGCCATCGCTGTCGAAATTTTGCTCAATTTCGCCGACTTTTACTGATTTAATATTCAGGTTGACAGCATCTAAGGTTAATTTGTCAATACCGCTGCGGACTGGATTGATGCGGATGCTGCAAGTGCCACGAAAGCTTTGTTTGGGAATATTCAGCACTAAGTCGAGGAAAATATGCTCTACTTGACCAGGGCGATCCGGATTGTAATGCGGCCGAGCACCGGGCATCTCAAAGGATTTGTGAGCGTTTTCAGAATCGAAGTAAGTATTTGACATTGTGATGGCAAAGTTGTGAGTCGAGCGGCGATCGCTGGCAGCGCCGATCCGGCTGAACTGCCAGCTTATTATAGAGTAGCGCGTCCTAGCTGCTGTTGTCGCTAATTTGTTAAAAACTGGGTCTATCGTTGAGGGGATGGAAAATATGATTTTTTCGTTACAATAGTCAGCAAGGTTAATGTCTGCAATCATCAGCCTGTAATTGAAATTCAGAGGGAAATCTGTATGACAGCTACACTATCAGTTCCCAATTCCATCGAGTCTTGGCTGGGCGACGAAGCCGAAGACTTGCTCACCCATCAAGCAAAAGTTCCTAAAGATTTGTTGCACCTGCCGGGCCCGGATTGGGTCGATCGCATTTTTGCTCAAACCGATCGATCTCCTCAAGTTTTGCGATCGCTTCAGCAACTCTATTCTAGCGGACGCTTGGCGAATACCGGCTATTTATCCATCCTGCCAGTAGACCAAGGAATCGAACACTCTGCCGCCGCTTCTTTTGCACCGAATCCCATTTATTTTGACAGCGAAAACATCATCAAACTAGCAATCTCTGCTGGCTGCAATGCTGTCGCGACAACCCTGGGAGTTTTGGGAAGCGTATCTCGTAAATACGCGCACAAAATCCCTTTCATTGTCAAGCTCAATCACAACGAATTGCTAACTTATCCCAATCAATTCGACCAAATAATGTTTGCTTCAGTGGAGCAAGCTTGGAATTTGGGAGCAACAGCAGTCGGAGCCACAATTTATTTTGGTTCCCCGGAATCTACGCGACAAATCCAAGAAGTCAGTCAAGCTTTTGCTCACGCTCACGAATACGGCATGGCGACAATTCTGTGGTGCTACCTCCGCAACGATATCTTTAAACAAGACAAAGATTATCACGTTGCAGCCGATTTAACCGGGCAAGCAAATCACTTGGGAGTGACAATTCAAGCTGACATTATCAAGCAGAAATTGCCCGAATGCAACAACGGTTACGAAGCTGTTGCTAAAGCAAGCGACAAGACTTACGGCAAAACCGACAAGCGCGTTTATTCGGATTTGACAACGGATCACCCGATCGATCTAACTCGCTATCAAGTGCTCAACTGTTATGCGGGAAGGATGGGTTTAATTAACTCCGGCGGTGCTTCCGGTAAAAGCGATTTTGCAGAAGCAATTCGCACGGCGGTAATTAACAAGCGGGCTGGCGGCTGCGGCTTAATTTCCGGTCGCAAAACTTTTCAGCGTCCCTTTGAAGAAGGCGTAAAATTGTTCCACGCCATTCAAGATGTTTATTTGTCGCCTGAAATCTCGATCGCCTAAAAATTTCCCGCACTCAATATCACCACCTAAACCTAGGGTGCACTAGGCGTACAAATCCCCCTCAACGTAAGGTGCAGAGTGTGCACCTTACGTGATTAAAATTCTTTAATCTAAGGATCGCGAATTAAATAACTTACAATTTTAATTGTTATTGTGGGATGGGCGGGACGCCCATCCCACAAACTTGTGGAAGTTATTTAATTCTCATTCCTAAGTGCCAACTTAGCTGTAATATTAATACGAGCTGAAAATATATAGAGACACAGTATAGAATTTAAAAATGCCGCACAGCCTTGTTTTAAACCTGCTGCCAGTTGCACCAATTCCATCCCAGTTTTTAACGGGGCGACATCTCCACGCTTTGTTTTTGAATCTTGTGAGTGCTGTAGACAGCGATTTGAGCGCGTACCTGCACGATCAATCTCATGAAAAAGCTTTCACTTTAAGCCCTTTTCAAGTAAGCAGAAAAGAGGCTTACAAAAGCAGCACGCCCCAGCCACAAAAGAGAGTTTTGCCTCCGGCTTCCCGCACAATATCTCCGGCCCTACAGTGGGAACACAAGCAAGCTATTCAGGAAAATACGCCGATTTGGTGGCGAATTTCTCTGCTGGATGACGGTTTGTTCGATCGCCTAACTCAACTTTGGCAGCAACTTAATTTCGCTCGCCCCTGGCATCTGGGCCCGACAAATATATACATTACTAATATTTTGAGGGAACCGCAATCCAACCAGCCGTGGGTAAACTTTTGTAGTTACACCGAATTGTTCGAGAGAGCTTCGGAAACTGAGCGCCAAATAGCTTTTAGTTTTTGCACTCCTACTAATTTTCGGCAAGGTGTCTACGATAGTGCTATGCCCACTCGTGAGAGTATTTTTGGCAGTTTAGCGAATCGCTGGAACAAGTACAGCCGGATGGCGATCGAACCTACTTTCACAGAAGCTATTTTTCCCAGTTTCTTCGATATCAGAACAGAAGTTAGTACGGATTCTCGCAGTAAATTTATTGGCTGCGTCGGCGATATTAGTTACCGAATTATGGGAGATATAGCTCCTGCTACTATCAAGCAAATTAACACTTTAGCAGATTTTGCGCTTTACAGCGGAGTCGGGCGAAAGACGCCGATGGGCATGGGAATGACGCGCCGATTGCAGGTTTTTTAATCATTCACTTTTTGGCTGAATTTCACTAACAATTTCATAAACATCAGTGTCTGGTATTTTCGCAAACAAAGGCGCCATCTGCTTCAATATTTCCTGATAAGCTTCGCTTTGATTGGCTGCCATATCTTCTACGCTTTCCCAAAAAATGATGGCAATACCTTTGTCTGTATTGGGCAATTGCAGCAGGTATGCTCCCTTAAAACCTGTGGCATAAGTTGCAACGGCTTTTTCAAAAAGTTGCTCTGCAGCTTCAAATTTTCCTGGTTTAAATTCGCCAATGGCAACGTAGGCAAACTGATGTCGGAGAAAGTCTAGAAATTCTGACATATCTTTTTCCTCACTTAATAGCGATACACTAAGTTATATTTTACCCGATCGCCCGAAATTTGTGAATATCGCTGTTTATAAGTAGATCGACCTAAAAAAACCTCACAGCGCTCTCTCTCTTATTCTGCTCTATCCAACCAAACCATTAAATCGGATAAACTAGAAAATCCGACTACCTCCTCCACCAAACTCTCTAATTGCTCAACCGATAATTCCCCAATCCGCGAAACTACATCGGGATTTACGGCTCCTACACGTCGCTCCAGCAGACGCAGAATTAATGCTCTTTGGCCTGCTCTAATCCCTTCTTGCATCCCTGCTTGACGGCCTTCTTGCATCAATTGAGCCCTAGCTCGCTCCAAACCTTCTTCTATACCTCTAGAAACTATTCCCCGCTGTTCTTCGATCGCCGCTTCTTGGGCTTCCATATCCTGGAACTCTTTCAAGCTTAAGTTAGCTTCATTGGCAATTTGAAAAGCTTTTTCTAGTTCTGGAACTGTTTCCATTGTGGCTGGGATTGTTTCTAGATCGGGAGTGTGCTTCATAAAATAAATCCATTTATCAGTCAAACTTGTGAGTTCATCTAACTCTTTTTTGAACTTCGGCAATTCCACAAAAAACATTTCAACTTGGAGATGGGGATAATCAAATAGTTTCTCTTTTTCCTTGAACACAAAATGAGAAATAACATCAGGTTGTTCTTTAAACATTTCAAAATCAGTGATCGTCAAAGCAATTACTGGTTTTAATCTAGGATAACCTTCTCTGATTTTGAGTTGGTTGGCATAGGTTTTGGCTAGGTTGTAGACGACTCGTTTTTCAAAAGCGGCTACATTCAGAACTTGCATTTCAATAATTACCGTCTTGTTGCCCGTAATTCGAGCTTTGACATCCAAATAACTATCTTTGAGTCCGCTAACGGTAGCAGCCGAGTAAGGGTCAATAATTTGCAAGTCTTGGATGATTGGCTCACCGGCGTAAATTAGAGCATTTAAGAAGCTGATGAGGATGTCTTGGCTGTCGGTGGAACCAAAGATTTTTTTGAAGGCAAAGTCTGTTTTAGGGCTGATAAATTTCATGATATTTTTCCCGAACTGTTTTATTGATTTATGAAAAATTTTGAGCTAGTGCGATCGCTTCGGGGCTGCGAAAACTGGGTAGCTGCAATAGCCCACTTGAATTTAGGAAAATACGGGTGATATAAATTTAACATACAAGTAAAAATAAAACCAACATAAAAGTAACAAAAATGACCAAAATATTAGTAATTGAAGACAATAACTTAATTCGAGAAACCGTATTAGAACTTCTGCAATCGCGCGGTTTTGAAGCTGTGGGTGCTGAAAATGGAAAAGTCGGTATCGAGTTAGCAGCCCAAATTCCAGATTTAATTTTGTCAGATGTCATGATGCCAGAGCTAAACGGTTTTGAAGTATTCGCAGCCGTGCGATCGCACCCTGCAACCGCCAGCATTCCGTTTATTTTTATGACAGCCTCCGAAATGGAAAAAGCCCTGGAACTCAAAGCAGACGGCTATCTCCAGAAACCTTGCAGCCTAGCAGAAATGCTCGCGGCGATCGCCACTCAACTAGAAAAACCGACAGTTAGCAACCCACAACATCAAAAAGTACAGGACAATTCTGCACCATCAAATCTCAGCTTGCGCGCCAGCCATCAAAAATCTCGGTTTGAGATTGCCTCGGTTTGCTCGCAATAACACGCACAGTAACGTTATTGATACATAAGTTGAGGGAATTTCAAATTGGTTCCCCCCAGGGGTGGCTTAGACTGGGTATGTTGAATTTGGTTAAATATTTATGAACGCACAACCCAAAGGCCGCCTAGTTTGGAATCACTCTACCCACCTTCCCGGTTTGATACCAATTTTAGAGCGCCTCACCCTAAAAATGGGCATTCAAACAGTCACTCCCGGCGTCATCAACAAAGTTAAAGGACACATCCCCCGCATGACATTAAGAGTGTCAGTACCCATCCGCGGGGGATTTAAAATCATCGCCAGACAGGGCAAAACCGTACAAGAAGTCTTTATATTAACCACTCTCACTCAAGGGGACTTGGAAGAGACGATCGCCCAAACCCTACCCAAGTGACAATTTTTCCTTAGCAAGCAAAGCCCGAGCCCTAACTGAAGTAGTTTCATCGCTTTGGGTGATTTCCTCAAGTCGGGCCGAAACTTCCGCTAACCAATCCGGTTTAACAGTCGCAGCACCCGCCAAAGCTTGCAAACCCCCCGCTGCTGCGTAGCGCACCACCCATTCTGGATCTCGGGACGCTTGCAGTAGCGTTTTCACAGCGCGAAGTTGAGCATCTGCAATTTGTTCTGCCGGCATCAATTCCCAGCAAATCGTCCCCAAACCCCTAACCGCCGCCCGCCGCACGCTCAAAGCAAAGTCATTCGCCGCTGCATCGAGCAAAATCTCCAAACCCCTGGGGTCGCCAATTCCCGCCAAAGCCCGAACAGCCCAAGCTCTCGCCCCGTAATTGTAGCCGTCAAGCTGTTCTAGAAGCGGCAGCACCGCAGCTTCTCCGAGTTGAATCAGCCCGTCAACGGCGGCAACAGCGGCGCCTGGGTTGTTGTAACCGAGGACTGTAATTAAGGTAGGAATTGCTTGTGTTGAGGGAGTCGCCGCCAGTGCTTTGACGGAGTTTAACAAGCCTTCGGAAGAATCTGCTTTTTCGACAGCCTGAATTAGTTCTAATGCCATTTATTTGTAAGCTTTACCGTGACTATTGTAATTGTAGGTTGGGTCGTAAATTTTTGACCCCACCCCAACCCTCCCCTTATCAAGGGGAGGGAGTAAGAAATTTACAAATGATTTAGGATGGCTATATTGTAATTGTAGGTTGGGTCGATCGCGCGATCGAACTTTTTGCAGCGTGCGTGAGGCGCGGCGATCGACTTGAAAAGCTTACCCTGCTCGAAGTAGGACAGTCTTAGGAATGAGAATTAAATAACTTCCACAAGATTGTGGGATGGGCGTCCCGCCCGTCCAAAAAGGAAGGGCGGGACG
>NZ_JAUBOQ010000064.1:29786-33006 GCF_036700325.1 Microcoleus sp. Z1_B2 | reverse complement strand
TTCGCCTTTACTAATGCGTCGAACGAAACAGAGTTGTATTTTGACTCGAACGGTACCGTAGCCGGTGGTTCTACCTTCATTGCGAATCTGGGTACTGCTAGCAATCTGGGAACGGCGGACTTTGTATTTACAGGTACGATCGCACCTTCTGCCAATGGTACTACTACCAACTCAGGTAGCGTTGTGGATTTAATCACTAATCCCGGTACTTTCCCGACAAGCGGAGTTAACAACTTCGGTTCTGGTGTTGGCGGTTACAACTTCACCACTCCTGTCTTATTTACAGGAAGTGCGACAGCTAATAACGTCACCGGCACTGAGTTTGCTGACATCTTGAACGGCGGATCGAGTGCTGATATTTTCGACGGCGGTGCAGGTAACGACAGTATCTCCGGCGATGCAGGTAACGACAGCATTTTCGGCGGCGCGGGTAGCGACAGTCTCTTCGGCGGCGAGGGGAATGACACTTTAATCGGTGGTGTGGGAACCAATGTTCTCAACGGCGGTGCTGGTGCGGATGTGTTTGTGTTCACCGGAACTACTGCTGACGGCGGGGATGTAATTACCAATTACAGCATTGCTGATGATGTAATTAATCTCGACAAAACTGGTTTTGCAGCGTTTACAACCGGAGGGACTTTGGCTTCGAGTTTCTACGCTTACAGCAGCACAGTTTCTGTAACTGCGCTCGAAGCAACTTTAACCGGCCCGTCCATCATGGCTATCTACGACGGTTTGTCTACTAAACTGTATTACGATAGCAACGGTTCTACGGTTGGCGGTAACAGTTTGTTTGCAACTGTCAATAATGTCGATTTAGGAATTTCCGGTAATACTGAATTGTTCTTGTTCTAAACGGCAAGAATCCTAATCGGGATATCGGTACGGTTAGGGACACAGCCATGCTGTGTCCCTACAAGATACGGGTAAGGACACAGCCATGCTGTGTCCTTTTTTTTGGTAATTGTTAAACAATTTAGCTGCTCTTTTTTTGGTAGGGAAATGGCATTGCCGTGTTCTTTTTTCCGTTGTTGTCGATGGTTGGAGTCGATCGCACTCGCGAGGGCAATTTCACCATCCAATCCGGTTTATTTTACCCGTTATATCCATTCCGGTTGATTAAACCGCAGAGGACACAGAGGATACAGAGAAAGGGGAGAGAGAGATGAATAATTCCGATGCCAATGGATTTGATATTACCGAAAATCAGGACACTCCGCCGTGCCGTTTCTCTACAATTAATCCGGCGGTGGTTAAATTTGTATTCACATGGACGCACTTCGACAAAGAAACCGGGTTTTTTACCTCATCTTCGAGTGCGAACGAAGTATTTTCGTAAAAAAACCAGGTTTCTGGGCCCCATGCGTCACTCCTAATTGATTAACCCCTCTCCTGTGCAAGTACAAACGTCCCTTTAATTGTTGATAGTAAATTGTCATAACTTTGATTTGAGTCCACAGCTTTTTTAACCATTAAGCGCCACAGCTAATGATAATTATTCATAAGCTGATGATAAAAATTTATAGTTTAATGGTAAGAGTGAAGCGGGCAATGCCCACCCTACAAATAGAGTCCTCGATCGCCCTAATCTAAAATCTATGAGTGCCCAAAATCCCTTGTCAGTCTGTTTCGCGGATGTGAAGGCGGCGGCAAATCGCTTGCAGGGCAAGGCTTTCAAGACGCCGGTGCTGACTTCGGAAACTTTCAACAAACGCACAAATTCTCAGGTATTTTTCAAGTGCGAAAACTTTCAGCGCACGGGTTCGTTTAAATTTCGGGGTGCTTGCAATGCTTTGATGCAGCTATCTGAATCTGAAAAACAGCGGGGAGTGCTGACTTTTTCTTCGGGAAATCACGCGCAGGCGATCGCCCTTGCGGCCCAGTTGTTACAGATTCCTGCTACTGTTGTCATGCCGACAGATGCGCCAAAAGTCAAGCAAGAGGCGACTCGCGGCTACGGTGCAGAGATTATTTTGTACGATCGCACTCAAGTTTCCCGCGAAGAGTTAACCGCTAAAATTGCCGCAGAACGACACTTGACAATTATTCCTCCTTATGATCATGCGTGGGTGATTGCGGGACAAGGTACGGCGGCGCTGGAATTAATCGCAGAAGTTGGGGAGTTGGATTTGCTGCTGGTTTGCTGTGGGGGCGGGGGTTTGCTGTCGGGATGTGCGATCGCGACAAAAACTTTGTCTCCGCAGTGTAAAGTAATAGGAGTGGAACCGGAGCAAGCAGACGATGCGGCGCGATCGTTCCGCACGAAAACGCTACAAACTGTTACTAACCCGGATACGATTGCTGATGGTGCGCGCACGCCATCTTTGGGGAAATTAACCTTTCCTTTGGTGCTGCATTATGTGGACGATATGGCAACAGTTTCAGAAGAGGCAATTCGTAGCACAATGTTTTTTATGTGGGAACGCATGAAGATAGTTGTGGAACCGACGGGAGTGTTAGCAGCGGCGGGTTTGTTGTCAGGTGTTGTGCAGGCTAAAAATGCTCGGATTGGCGTGATTGTCAGTGGAGGAAATGTCGAGTTGAGGGAAGTCAATCGATTTTAGATTTTAGATTTTAGATTTTAGATTTTAGGCGTTGCTGAATACAGGTAAGCTGTTCTCCATTTAAATTGTGTGTCAAAAATCACTCAAATTATTGTGGGATGGGCACGCGAGTCCGTCCCGAATATGCAATTTAAACGCGCAACAGCTTATGAATGGAAAATTTCGGAATTACTATAAGCCAACTATCGTGAGTTATGTAACTTCCCATAAAACTTTATTCATACCGTGAATCAGCAACGCCAGATTTTAGATTGAATAATTTATGTAGCAGCTTCTCTGATAAAATGCTGGCACAGCAAACTTTGATAACACAGCACAATGTCTTCAGAAACAAACTCAGCGGCTCAATCTACAACTGGTGCAGATGCGATCGATGTTGCGATCGCCTCTGGAATCGACTTTGACGGTACTCCGATTCCGCAAGCAAAATTAGACCTCTACCAGCAAGTGATGGGATTAGAAGCCGGCAGACAGCGCAGCGGCGTGTCAAATACCATGCGATCGCGCATTGTCCGAATCGGTGTCAAACACATCGGACAAGAGGAACTCGATAAAATGCTGGTTGCGGCAAACTTTGCACCGCTGAAAGAGAAAGAAATCGCTTTTTATTACGGCGGTAAGTAAATAGCATTCATCTCACATCTTGCATCATAGTC
>NZ_JAUBOQ010000064.1:28418-29686 GCF_036700325.1 Microcoleus sp. Z1_B2 | reverse complement strand
AGCAACAGGCAAGATGCCTGTTCCACAAAGAGTGAATTTATGGTGGATGGTTTTTCTGAAAACTTTTTGTGGGGTGGGCATCTTGCCCGCCCAAAGAGTTAAGTTTTAATGCTAAAAAACTTAGTTACTCCGGTTTCAAAGTGCGTCAGCAACAGGCAAGATGCCTGTTCCACAAAGAGTGAATTTATGGTGGATGGTTTTTCTGAAAACTTTTTGTGGGGTGGCATCTTGCCCGCCCAAAGAGTTAAGTTTTAATGCTAAAAAACTTACTTACTCCGGTTTTAAAGTGCGTTCCATCAGCGATAAAACAGCGTGTTCAGGAGTAATTTGCCCATTCAACAAGCGATAAACTTGACGGGAAACAGGCACTTCAATGGCGCGTTGATTGGCCAAATCAATCAACACATTAGTAGTATTGACTCCCTCAGCAGTGCTCTGCAATTCCTGCAAAATTTGCTCTAAAGATTTGCCTTCAGCTAATCCGAAACCAACCCGATAATTGCGCGATAAAGGACTGTTGCAAGTAGCCAGCAAATCTCCCAAACCCGACAAACCGTAAAAAGTTTCTGCGCGAGCTCCCAAACGAACCCCCACCCGAATCATTTCCGGCAAAGCGCGAGTCAGCAAAGCAGATTTAGCATTAGTTCCTAATTGTAAACCGTCGCAAACACCAGCGGCGATCGCAAATACATTTTTCAAAGTTCCACCTAACTCAGTTCCCAGCGGGTCTTCATTCACATAAACCCGAAAAATATCAGAACTGTAAATATTTTGCACTTGCTTGGCCGCCGCTAAATCCGAACTCGCCGCTACCGTTGCAGCCGGCAATCCTTGCTGAATTTCCTCGGAAAGATTAGGGCCAGAAAGTACCACAATTGAATTGTTAGGAAAGGCATTTTGCCAAATTTGAGATGGAGTGCGCGTAGTGGCGGGGTCTAAGCCTTTGGTGACGGTAACTATAATTGTACTGGGACTTAACTCTAACGCCAGCAGTCGATCGACCGTTGCTCCAACTCCTTTCATCGAAACTGCCGAAACAACAACATCCGCACCTGTTATAACTGATTCTAGATTAACAGAACTGCTGCGCGACCACAAATTAACTCGATCGCCTTTTTTTCCTCCCAGACTTGCCAAGGCAGAACCCCAAGCACCTCCACCTAATATTGTTAAGCTTGCCATAGAATTTAGTTTAATGAACTCAGATGTTACACCATTCTCAAGAACGGGCGAGACGCCCGTTCCACAATAACATTAATTTTTTTTGT
>NZ_JAUBOQ010000064.1:0-28318 GCF_036700325.1 Microcoleus sp. Z1_B2 | reverse complement strand
GGAACAGGCATCTTGCCTGTTGCTGACATTATTGCAAGAAGATTGAATGTTTTTGTGGAACAGGCATCTTGCCTGTTGCTGACATTATTGCAAGAAGATTGAATGTTTTTGTGGAACAGGCATCTTGCCTGTTCCTGACGGGCGAGACGCCCGTTCCACAATAACATTGAGTTTTTTTTGTGGAACAGGCATCTTGCCTGTTCCTGACATTGGTGCAAGATGTGAGATGAACCAAACAAAAACTCCCCTCCTACAAACGAGGCCGCAATCCATAATGACGGTAACGCCAATAATCTCGTAAAATGCGATCGTGATCGAAACACAACTCACGAGGAATCTGCCAAGATTCAAAAATTTGTAAACTTTTAGCATCGTCGGCGGCTTGAGGTTCGCCCGTTGCAGAAGCCAAGAATACAATACTGATTGTGTGTTGGCGCGCGTCGCGATTGGGGTCAGAATAAACGTAAAATTGCTCAATTAATTCTACATTCAAACTGGTTTCTTCTAAAGCTTCGCGTTTTGCCGCCGTTTCTACCGCTTCCCCGTAATCGACAAAGCCGCCGGGAATTGCCCAGCCGTAGGGAATATGGCGGCGTTCGATGAGTACGATCGGCCGATGGGGGCGATCGGCTAACTCGATGATAATATCAACTGTAGGAGCGGGATTTCGATAAGTCATATGCGAAGGAAGAAGGAAGGCACGACACGGATTTTGACACGGATACACGGATTAATTTCAACGGGTTTGGAGTTCCTTCTTCCTGCTGAATTATGCTAAACCGCGAATTAGTACGCGCTGCCTTTGCAAAACCTCTGAGTACAGCTTTTCCAACTCAGTAATATTCTGACTGAGAGTGTATCGCTCCATCGCCCGTTGGCGTGCTTTTTGACCAAGCAGCATTCCCAACTCAGGATGATCGCAAAACAGCGGCAGCAAGGTTTGCAACTGACTCCGTACCCGCTGAGTGTTCAAAACTATCCCCGCGCCTTCCTCCAAAGCCTCGCCGTCAGCACCGGCATCCGTTGCCAAACAAGCTAAACCGCAGGCCATCGCTTCCAGCAACGACAGCGACAGTCCCTCCACTAAAGAAGGCAAAATAAATACGTCTGCCCCCCGGAGGATTTCGATGCGGCGTTCCTCCTCGGCGACAAATCCGAGCCACACAATGCCATCATCTTCGCCGTAAAACAGTTGCAGCGAGGCGGCTAGGGGCCCGTCGCCTACGATCGCCAATACGTTCCCAGGGCCAAAATTACAGTGTTTCCACGCCTTGAGCAAAGCCTCGACATTTTTCTCCTGGGCAATGCGGCCTTGGTAAACAAAAATTCGATCGGCTTTTAATTCCGACTTCAACCCCGAAGGCCCTGGAGAATATTTAATGGCATCCACGCCGTTGGGAATCACGGCTACCCGTTCCTGTGGCACTCCCAACTTCACCAATATATCCCGCTGAATCTGAGAAAAAACGATCGTCGAGTCGTAGTTCGCCAAAAATGGAGCGTACAGTTGATACATCAGGTGTTGGGTTCCCGATGTCAAATTCCGCAATTTGCGATCGAACGGCGGGTGAAAAGTCGCCACCAAAGGCAAATTCAATTCTTGACAAATTTCCGGCAGCAGAAAGTCTAAAGGCGAAAGCGTCAGGGAAGCGTGAACAACATCTGGTTTCAGCCGCCGCAGAGATTTCATCAGCACTGTGCGGGACTTGAGAGTGGGAATCGTATAAATTTGCGATTTGTAGTGACAGGGTAAAGAGACTTCGTTGCAACTGGCGGATGAGAGCGAAGTGGTATATGAGGTTTGAGTAATTCCCTTTCCCCATGAACCATTTGCCATACTCCACCCCGTATTGTTCCTGTCCAGTGAGTCCGCCTCTTGGGCAAAGTGCAGAAAACTAACCTGGTATCCCCGGTCTAATAGTGCGTTGGTGACTTCCCTGGAGTAAGTGACGTTACCGCAAAAAGGTGATTTTTTTCCTAGCCAAGCGATGTGCATTCCAGTAAATCAGAGTTTGTTATTTTTTAGATTCGATCGACTTTGCTATTACTGCTACGGAAAATATACCAGGTTAAGACACCCCCAGCCATCGCTAATCCTGCTAAAGCCAAAAATACTGTTGGCAAACCCAGAAATGTTTCTGCTACCCCGGCCAAAGCCAACGGTAAACTCAAAGCGATATTAGTGGCATTGTTTTGCAGCCCGAAGACTTTTCCCCGCATTTCTTCTGGGGTTTCTGCTTGAATTGTAGTCTGCATCGGCACTCCCACCAATGAGGCAAATAAACCCAACAGGGTAATGAACAGCACCGACAGCCACAAATGGTCTGTAAACGCAGAAAGGGCCATCAGAGCAAGTGCCATCCCAATCGAGCCGATTAAACTCAGTTGGGAGTGAGAAAATTTGTGGCCGAGATAGCCGACTGTCGTCGCCCCAGCAGCCATGCCGACGCCCACCGCCGCCAGCAAAAAGCCAAATTGTGATGCTTTCATACCGGGGAGGATTTCTGCCAGCCGAACTGCTAGAACTGCCAAGGCTGCAAAAATGGAAAATAGAATAATTAGTTGAATTAAAGCATTGCGGACTTTGGGTTGATCGTTGATGTAACGCAGGCCATCTCGCAAATCTGCTAAGGGGTGGGGCGGTTCGTGTTCGACTTCGTTTTTTTCGCCTGTTTGCATCGACAGCAAGAGCACTCCGGCGAAGGCGTAACTTCCGCCTACTACTAATTCTTTGCCGATGCCGAGTCCGCCGCCGAGGTTGGAAAATAGGGTGTCGGCTAAAGCTAGTAAGGGTTCTCCGACTGCGAAGCCAATAATCACCGAACCCATCATGGTTGTGGTGTAGAGGGAGTTGGCTGATAGCAGGTGGCGGCGTTCCACAATTAGGGGAATCACTGACTGTTCTGCTGGCGCGAAAAATTGAGTTAAAGTCGAGACTAGGAATGTCACTAACAGCAGCAAGCAGAATCCGAGCGGCAGTTGACCGAGTTCCCACCCGTCAGACAGCCACAGCAGCACGGGCAATGTTAAAACAAAGGCTCCCCGCAGCAGGTTTGTGGCGACTAGCACTGCTTTTTTCGACCACCTATCGACATACACGCCTGCGGCGGCCCCGAACAGCACTGCGGGTATGGTAAAGGCGATCATGATTGCTGATACCCACCTGCTGATGGTTTGATCTGGCGCTTGAAAGCGGCTGGCTACGAGGGCGATCGTCAGTACGAGATAAACTTTATCTGCTAGTTGGGAAAAAACTTGCCCACTCCACAATGCTAGAAAATTTGGGTTTTTGAGCACTGGCAGAAATCCCGTTTGTTTTTCGGGAATTTCGGCTACTGCTTCGGAGAGTTCTGCTGCTGACTCTGGTGTGGGAACCGGGGGGATTGCTTCGGGCTGTGGGCTATTGCCGTTGTTCCAGTCTGGTGCTGGAGTTGTGGGGTATTTATCCATTTCTGGGTCTGGGACGTTGCTCCATTGTCGATCGGCCAAGACCGGCTCGGAGCTAAAATCGGGAAAATTTTCTCGTTCTTCCATTTTGTGGTGGGTCACAGCTAACACAGATATTCTCAAATCAGAATCAGACAGTCGCATCATAGGATTTGGGGTGGATGGCCTGGGATGGTGGAGGTTGGAGGGATTGGAATTTGAAATTGAGGTGTTAACCCCTAAGTTTATTAATAATCTCGTAACTTTATCTATATCTATTATCTGATGTCGCAACAACCTTGAAAATTTACCTGAAATTGCCGGCAGGTTCGGGTATCCGGCAGGCTGGGGGTGCGATGTACGATCGCCCCTTCACCTATTTAAGTCAACACTCAAAATTTAAAACTCAAAACTCTCTAGGTAGGTGTCGATCGAGCTTCCCGATCGAATCGTGCAACCTAAATGATACTGGGCATATTGTCGCAAAATATTTTCGACAGATATCCAAGTTGTTCGATCGGCAATCCCCTCTCCTAGTTCTGGACTAGCCAACTGTTGCAGCGCTGCTAATTCCTTAGCATTAATCTCGAAATTTGTCAAGTGTTTGCTGTCATTCGTTTGCCGGGAACGGGAGGCGGATTTGTACAAGCTACCGGTTTCTGAAGAGAGTTCTGCCTCTAGGTTAGCTAGCTCGGACAGGCTGAAGGTTCCCCCAGAGGGTATACTAAACCCGGTTTGCCAGTTCGGATCGGTGAAATTTGGGATGAGCGGCCCTCTGGTGGCGCAGCAGACTTGGACTTGGGGGGCGAGGCCTGCTAAGGCTAGCAGGTGAAAAATGCCGTGGGTGAGGTGAGCAATCAGCACGGCGGCAGATTGGATTTCTGTGCGATCGGACAAACGCTCCAAACGGCTCAAATGTTCGCCCAGCAACCAAAACAGGTCTTCTTGGGGCTCATCGGAAAGGGCGCTGGCGATCGCCAATTCCGCCAGATATTGCGACGCTGCGAGTTTTCCGAGGTTGCGGCTCAAACCCGGATGGGATTCTACGGTGTTGGCTTGGGTAATTTTGTCGAGCGATCGGCCTTTGGCAATTAGCAATTCGTTGACGACAAATAATTCGCTTCGGCCGCCAATGGTCGATCGTTGTTTGCGAACACCGGGTGCTACGGCTCGAATTAAGCCGAATTCCCGCGTTAAAATTGTCAGCAGTCGATCGGATTCGCCGATCGGCGCACTCTTGAGATTAATGCCAGTTGCTTTGTAAGTTCGAGTCACTCGATTTTAGATTTTAGATTTTAGATTTTAGATTTACAAGGACAGTAGCAAAAACAGTCCGCGACGCAGAACTTTTATTAGATACTCGTTACCAGGCTCTGCCTGGTAACGCAGATCCGGAGGCTCTGCCTCCTAATCCCAGCCGAGGCAGAGCCTCTAAATATGGGTTCCCAGGCAGAGCCTTGGAACCAGTTAAATTAGCCATTGCTAATAACTAATAACTAATAACTAATGACTAATGACTAATGAATTCCCCATTAGCCATTACCAATTAGCCATTGCTAATAACTAATAACTAATGACTAATGACTAATGACTAATGACTTTTATCTAAATTATCGCGCTGGCGCATTAATTCCGGGCCGCGAGAAGTCCCCAAACGAGTGGCCCCAGCTATTACCAAATCTAAAGCTTGTTCGTGAGTACGAATTCCGCCGGCAGCTTTAATCCCAATCCGTCCCTTCGTAACTTCTTTCAGCAGTCGCACATCGTCAACTTTCGCCGGGCCAAAAAAGCCAGTGTTGGTTTTGATGTAGGCGGCGCCGGCTTCCATGCAAATCTCAGCCGCTAATTGTTTTTCGGCATCGGAAAGGAGCGAACTTTCGATAATTGCTTTGATGGTGAGATTTGTTTCTTCGCAAATTTGGGCTAACTCCCGGTGGAATTCGTCGATTCTTCCCGCTTTCAACAATCCTAAGTTAACAGAGACATCTAACTCTACGGCTCCATTATCTGCTGCTTCTAGAGCTTCGTAAACTTTCACCGTTGAAGTCGAAGCACCGGTGGGAAAACCTATAACTGTACAGACTTTGGGACGTTTGCCGTGCAGCAGCTCAACTGCTTGTCTGACGTAGGCGGGATACACGCAAACTGTGACAAAGCCAAATCTCTCTGCTTGTTGGCAACAGTGTTCTACTTGCTCTGGCGTAGCGGTGGGGTCGATCAGGCCGTAGTCGATCAAGGGGGCAATATCGATGTCTGCCTGGTTTGCAGCCATTGCTGTTTTTTCTCCGAAGTAACTACTTTATTAAGTATGTATCGAATTTACCAATCTAAAATCTAAAATCTAAAATCTAAAATCGATCGACTTTACTTTGACCCCGATCGAGCATAAATACTCAATTTGCTGCTCGCAAAAACTCTTGTGGGAATTGGTTTGCCAATTTATGTCAAAAAATTATTTTGGTATCTGCCTTTAGATACATTTTTGATCTTTCTTTAGGTATACTTTGTTAAAAGGAGTTGCGGTAGAGCCTGCGTCAGCTACGCTAGGGCAGAGCCTGGTAGCGGCTACTGTTTTTACTCTGAGTAGTGCTTTAAAAACATAAAAGCCAGTGCCAAGCATGAATCATTTAGAACTCGAACAAGAAATTGGGAAGATGGCTAGAGCGATGATGACTCGCAATAGTTTAATTGGTAAGGATTTGATTGCGGATCTCAGAGGGCGGCTGTCTGTTGACAGTGTAGCTGCTTTGATGATTGTCAGTATTGAGCGTTTGATTTGGTATGACTGCGAGTCCGTAATCTGGAGTTTGAGTTATTTGATTCCTGCTGACGTGATGGAAGAAATTCGCCGGATTACTGCGCTGGTTGTTTGCCAGCGGTTGATGGGCAAGGGTTTTCTGCTGGGGAAAGATTTTAGTATTGATGCAACAGGCCAGTTGATGTTGAGTGAGAATGCTAAAACAGCGGTTGTGATTGCTTGAATTGGGCAACCAGAAGTAGAAGCTATTAGCACTAGGAGATTTGCAGTTAGACTTGGGGCGCCCTAGAACTTTTTGTGTAACTGCAAACCTAATTCGGGATGCGGTGGTAAGAGTTGCGCGATTCACCAAAAAATTGGGTCTGAAGCCCCGTCCTTTTAGGACGGCTTTCCCTTAACCTTGAGGCTCCTGATTAATTCTCTCTAAGTACATCAGTTTTAGTTCTAGCTACAGCTTTGCAATGTTCTTCAATAATTGCAAATTCAGATTCCTGAATCCGAAAAAATAAACGTTTATTCAGGAAATTTTTCGAGTTTTTGCTGTAGGATTATATGACAACAAAGAGGATGACTCATGTTGGGCTGTCAACAAAATTTCATTCGAGTTGATTCAGATATTCAAGCTATTATTGAATACCTGTGTTCTGAATCTGCAAAACTTTCTAATTGTGGGACTTACTATTCCCGCCAGCTATACTTTAAAACTGGTAAAATCCCAAACCGTGCTCAGTTGCACAAAGTTTTGGGGACGGAAAACCGAAACCGACACTATCAAGCGTTCTACTCTGATACTGCTCAACAAATTCTGACGGGCGTAGCAGAGTCTTTTAAGTCATTTATGGGATTACTAAAGGCTTTTAAAAATGGCGTAATTACGGAACGTCCGAAGCTACCGAAATATCGTCAAGGCGGAATGGCACTTGTGACATTTACGGGTAGGTCGGTAAAACTCAACGACGGAATGTTGAGATTCCCTTTGGGTAGCAAGGTTAAAGCGTGGTTCGGTCTAGATGCGTTTTTCCTTCCGATGCCTTCTAATCTTGATTTCAAAGCGATTCGGGAATATCGCATACTTCCCCGGAACGGCTGTTTCTACCTAGAGTTTGTCTACACAACGACCAATGTCCAGGCAGATATAGACCCTGCTAAGTGCTTAATGATCGACCACGGCGTAGATAACTGGTTAACTTGCGTGAGCAATGTCGGTACAAGTTTTATCGTCGATGGCAAGCTTTTAAAGTCGCTTAACCAGGGATACAACAGACGAGTTGCATTTCTCATGAAGGGAAAAGTTAATGGCTATTGGTCTAAAAGGCTTGCCAGCTTGACCGAAAGACGGAATCGTCAGATGCGAGATGCCGTTAACAAGGCAGCAAGGAAGGTAATTAAGCACTGCTTAAAAAATCGGATAGGAACGGTTGTATTCGGTTGGAATAAGGGACAAAAAAATTCTGCCAACATGGGAAGCAAAACTAATCAAAAGTTTGTGCAAATCCCTACGGGAAGACTGAAAGATAGAATTGCTCAACTCTGTGAGCAGTATGGCTTGAGGTTCGTTGAAACGGAAGAATCTTATTCGTCAAAAGCTTCTTTTGTCGATCGTGATTTGCTACCTACTTTCGGCGAAAAACCCGAAGGGTGGCTTCCAATTGGCACGCGGATTAAACGTGGTTTGTACCGAACGGCGCAAGGCTGGCTAATTAATGCAGATTGCAATGCTTGTGGCAACATTGGTAGAAAAGTAGCGGTGATGCTTGGACTTGATCTAAGCGGAATCAGTAGAGGCGAGTTGTCAGCGCCTTTAAGACTTAAATTATGGTCTTAAGAATCCCCATGCCTTCAGGCTGGGGAGTGTCAAGCAGAGTTAAAATTCGCAGCAGCTCTAAAAAACGATGAGTGCGGTTAGCTAAAAGAGCTTTTTACGAGAGGAAAATAGTTAGTTTCGACCGCAAATTGTTGAGGTTGTTACGGGTACTGTGTACGGGCGATCGCCCTGTATCAAATTTTTCATATTTTTAGTGGAATTACAGTTTTATTCCAGGTATGGTTTCATGTAGAATCATCCCTAAGATAGATACAAAATATTATGAACTTAATTCAAAACTTGGAAGCGGCTTGGTATTACCATCTGGGATCGCGCCACCTCGAAGCTAAGGATGATCATGGTGCTCTGGCGAACTTTAACAGAGCTTTGAAGTTGCAATCAGATCATTATAAGGCTTGGTTCGGCCGAGGTATGGCTTTGGGGAATTTAGAACGGCACTTAGAGGCGCTGAAGAGTTTTGATGAGGCTTTGGCGGTGCAGCCGAATGCGAGCTTTGGCTGGCACAACCGGGCTATTGCTTTAGGAAAGTTGGGCGAGTGGTTGGAGGCTCTCAATAGTTTTGACCGGGCTCTGGAGTTCAGTCCGTGCGCGGCGAGTATTTGGCACAACCGAGGACTGACGCTGATCGAGATGGGGCTGTACGAGAAGGCGGTTCTGAGTTTCGATCGCTCTTTAAATTTGTATCCGGAGGCTGCTTGGGCATGGTACAACCGAGGTAATGCCCTGTTGGAACTCAAGCTTTACTATCAGGCGCTCAACAGTTTTGACCGGGCGATCGAGTTTAAGCCTGACGATGCGAAGGCTTGGTACAATCGCGGTATAGCTGCAAACTCTATGGGACTTTACAAACAAGCAGTAGCTAGTTTTAGCCGATCGATCGCTCTACAACCGGGCAGAGCCGAAGCTGTGGGCGAACGGAGAGTTGCTTTGGAGAAATTAGTAGGTTTAAATCAGAGAAATTCCAAGTTTACTCCCACATCTGAGCGTCCCTTGGAAGATTATTTAATTTGGTACAACCGGGGTGTGGAATTGGCGCGAAAAGGCTGCTACTCTGAGGCGATTGCTTGCTACGAAACAGTCTTAGAAATAACTCCTGATTTTGCTAATGCTTTTTACAATAAAGCTTGCTGTTATGCGCTACTGGGATTTGCTGATTTGGCCCTTGACAATTTGCAGCGGGCTGTTGAGTTTATCCCTAATTTGTACCGAGAGCTAGCTTTAGCTGACCCGGATTTAAGCTGCATTTGGAAACAAGAACGTTTTGAAGCGCTGATCCAAGGTTGATTTTACACAAAAAACAGCTCGCCCCATTGGCGAGCTGTTTTTTTGGGCGGCGCAAATTCGATCGCCCTCAAGAGTATTTGTGCAATCTTTGCTATTGCACAGAAACTCGGATTGAGGGCTTGACCGGCCTCTTGGCAACTACGATCACCCGGTAAGTGCCGGATTCCGGTAGTTGAGCAAAAGTTTGACCTTCGCCTTGATCCAAGAGTTGTCCCGACGGAGATTCGATCGCCAGATCGAGATTTTTGGTACTAGCTGTCACCCTAATTGTCTGTCCCTGTTTGCCTTGAACGGTGATAGGCTGGATTTGGTAGCCGGACATTTTGAGTTTGACTGTGGCTTGTGTTTCCTTGAATGCTATGGGAATTGCGCGATCGGGCCGATAAGTCCACTTGGCGCTAAAGTCGCGTCCGATTACGAAGCTGGTGGTTTCACCTTTCGGGGTAACTCGCACGCGATAGATGCCTGACTCTGGCAACTGGCCAATCCACTGATTATCTCCTTTTTCAATAACCCCCATATTTTCACCATTGGGACTGTACAGTTCGGCTGTTAGTTGTCCTGCCCACAGCGAGAGAGTGAGTTCTCGCCCTTTGATGCCTTCAAAAATATAGGTGGTGGGTTGGTTGATGGTTTCTCGGAGTTCCGAGGTTGACATTCGCTTGATCGGTTCGAGGTTTGAAACTGATTCAGAAGTAACGGGTTTGTTAAGGGTTTCTGTAATTTCCGAGGCAGCCATCAGCTCGCTCGGTGCAATTTTGGGGGCTACTGGGCTGGCAAATACTGATTTTGCCGTCATCATGAGTAGCATTCCAGTCAGTAAAATTATTTTTTTCATGTCGCACTTCCGAGGGGGGGGTAAGGAGTTGTATATGGTTACTTGTGTTTGCCTGTTTTCACCGGATTAAATCTGGCGATCGCACAGAGGCTACAGCAGCATATAGGATACAAGTAAATATCCCGTACTTGCACAAAACCTGCTGGTAGCAAATTGGCAGTGCGGGAGCTAAGTAGTAGCCTCAATTTGTCGAGACATTTCAATGATACTACCTACGCATAATATCATCAGAGAATATTACTAATTTAGTCGAGGAAAATTAAAGCTTTTTCCGAGGTTCTTGCTCAAGAAATGCCCACACCCAAAAAACGCCGTCTCTGGGATTCTGGCTCTGCCTTGCTACTGGAAAACGGCTAGCACCAGCAGGGGGTGACAACCCTAGTGTTACTTCATTGTTGACAATTCCCGCATCCAGGATACCCGCCACGTGATTCATCCGTCCAGAAATAAAAAACCTGTATCCGATGAAACTTGCCGAACGTATTTATCCGTGGTCAATGCTTCAATGCTTCAATTCTAAAATCTAAAATCTAAAATCTAAAATCTAAAATCTAAAATTGATTGACGATCGCTTAATTATCTAGGGCGCTGCGAACCCCACCTTAGCATATTTCTAGCGTATTAAACCATTTTTTGCGTAAATTTTGATACTGTATCTTGGTAGAGCGGATTGAGTTATTATTTCTGACAAAAACCAGTTAATCACTACCAAATCCGCCCTACCACACGAGGTTAAATTGTACTACGAACCTGCCAGGATTTGCAGATAAGCTTGTACTGTGTTGGACAACCCCATTTCTAGCGCTTCCGCAATTAAAGCATGACCAATTGATACTTCTAGTATATCAGGAATAGAGCAAAATTTAGCTAAGTTTTGCAAATTTAAATCATGTCCGGCATTCACCCCTAAACCGGCTGATTGAGCCGCTTTAGCTGCTAAGACATATTGTTGAAAAACAAAGTCTACTCTACCTTCGCGAAAAGCAGTTGCGTAGGGTTCCGTGTACAGTTCTACTCTGTCTGCTCCAACTTCTTTTGCTAGCGGCATGAGAGCAGCATCTGCGTCCATAAACAAGCTGACTCTGATGCCGTTGTCTTTTAATTTTTCAATGATTGGTAAGAGCCGATCGCGATTTTCGGGAATATTCCAACCGCTATCCGATGTTAGCACGTCTGGAGCGTCCGGCACCAAGGTACACTGAGCCGGTTTTACGTCGCAAACTATATCCATAAATGGCGGCTGAAACGGATTTCCTTCGATGTTGAACTCAACGGTTAGCATTTTAGCTAATTCGTAAACATCGGTGGCTTTGATATGCCTTTCGTCGGGGCGGGGATGGACTGTAACGCCATGAGCTCCGGCAGCAATTACTGTTTTTGCGGCTTCGGTAACGCTGGGGATACCGATGTTTCGAGAGTTTCTGAGGAGGGCGATTCTGTTGATGTTGACGCTGAGTTTTGTCATGGGATGTTAATCTTTAAAGTTGATCTCACATCTTGCATCTTTCTCAATAACGGGCTCTCCGGCCCGTTCCACAAAGAGTAGATTTTCCTGTGGAACAGGCCGAAAAGCCTGTTCAAAAAAGGAGTATTGACAATGGTGCAAGATATAAGTTGATAATACTATATTAATCGCTTTCGGTACTAAATTTTGAGCCTATTGCGGTAGTGTCAGGGCATTGTCAGAGGAAAAATTAGCTTGTGCAAGCGGTAAACTTTCTGCAAAAAAAGCCTCAGCTATTTGCTGTTTTACTGCCAAATCTTCAAGGTTGGCAATGCAGAAAAGCGGTGTGACGCGATCGACTATTGGGCGCGGAAAATCTCTGCTAAAATATTTTAGTTCAAAGTCGTATCTGTGGGGACGGTAAATCATGCCCAACAGTTCGACTAATGGTAGAAGCGTCCAGTTGTGATAGTTGCCGATCGCATCTACTAAATGTTCGCGATAAATCTCTTTTTTAACCAGAGGTTGCAGCAAATTAAAACGGATTTTAAGGTCGTTTAATCTCGACTGCATTGTAGATAAATGTTTGCTTTTATCGACAGGATGCGGTACAATTAGATTAGCTTTGTCAAAGGCGATCGGCACTTTCCCGTGTCTCTCTATTTCCAGGAAATCGTTGCGGCGGCTGCGCCGGAAAACGGCGAAATCAATTAGCAAAAACGGCGGGGTTTCTTTCAGCCGCCAGAAGCACTGCGACTGACCGTGCCAAGCGGGTTCGGGAACTCGATATTTGAGTTCGATTTCGGCAATTTCTGCGAGGGCTTTTTCAACAATCTCAAATGCTTCTTCCACGCAGTCATCTTCAACCACAACCGCAATATCGAGGTCTGACCACTCGTCGGTGTATCCGTGGGCTGCTGAACCTCCTTGCCACAAAGCGAGAACAAAATCTAAAGGTTGTAAGGTTGAAACAATCTTTTCGAGAATGATTTGTCTCATGGAATCAAGCTATACTGTTTGTTTTCCCTGGCTTGCACAAGTTTAACAAACGATCGCGTGTTGAGAGAGCTCCGCGACTGTTCTCCGAGGAGTTGCTAATGCTTCCGGTTGTGCACTCCTGCCAAAAATTACACGGGAAGCTGCAAGGGAGAGTGGCAATCTTTGAGAAAGTGCGATCGCCCTTGAAAGTGAAAATCAGCCTTATATTGTCAGAATCAGAAACTTGCCCGCTGTCCGGTAACATGAGAAAGGATTAATTTTTAACAGCGCGGCATGGCTACTATTTGGGAACTCGACTTTTACAGCCGTCCAATCATAGACGAGCGAGAGAAAAAAAAATGGGAAGTGTTGATCTGCGAAAGCCCGCTGAATGTAGGCGACAAGGCCGAATCTCTGTTTCGCTACTCGCAATTCTGCTCCAGTTCTACCGTAAATTCCCTGTGGCTGGCGGGTGCTATTAAAGATGCGATCGCCGCAGCACCGAAACGCCCCGAAAAAATCCGCTTTTTCCGCCGCCAAATGGCGAACATGATTACTAAAGCCTGCGATGACTTGGACATTCCCGCCGCCTGCAGCCGCCGCACCCTCGCCCTCAGCCTGTGGCTGGAAGAACGGATGCAAGACGTTTATCCCGCCGAACCGGGCTATCAACCGGTTGTGAACCCCAGCGTTCAATTTGTACCCGAAACGCCAGTTGCGCTGCCGGATGCTTTAATCGGCGAAAAATGGGCGTTTGTGAGTTTGCCGATCGCAGCTTTTGACGAAATGTCCGAGTGGGATATCGGATTTGGCGAAGCTTTCGGACTGCCGATGACACGCCTCGCCCCAGAAACGCAAATTCCGGGACTAATTATCTACTCGTCGAGAGCAACAGCCCTGGCAGGTTGGATGTCGGGCTTGGAGTTGGCTTTCCTGAAATTTGAGAGCGGCCCACCCGCTAGGCTGGTATTAGATACGGGAGCTAACGATCGCTGGATTTTAGCTAATCTCAGAGACGCAGCAACTGAGAGAGAAGCGAAAGGATTTGAAGCCGCGAAAAACCAAGCAAAAAAAGTACATTTCTTAGCAATTCAGTCGAATCCCGAATCGGAATCTTTTGCAGGATTTTGGCTGCTGCACGAACTAACTATTTAGTCATTAGTCATTAGTCATTAGTTATGAGTCATTAGTCATTAGTTATGAGTCAATATAGCTGTTAACTCTAGACTAATGACGGTAGATTATTAACTGATGACTAATGACCAATGACTGTAAAATCTGGTTATAGCCAATTACACCAGTTTTCCCAAAAGAATCTAAATGTAGACCCGTGCACCCAACCCATATCCAGTAAGTTATTGCCAATTCTTTAATCGAAAATCGAAAATCGAAAATCGAACCGCCCATTACCAACCACCGAGAACAATGACCAATCACCAATCAGCAGAACAACTGTTAGAACTAGCCACCAAAGCAGGTGCAGAAGCTGCTGAGGTATTGGAATCGCAATCGCTCTCGCGGCCGGTCTTTTTTGAAGCAAACCGCCTCAAACAGCTAGAAACCGCCCAAGCAGAAGGTATTGCCCTGCGGCTGTGGCGGGATGGGCGGCCGGGTTTGGCGGTGGCCTACGGGCCCGTGGAAGCGCAAATTTTGGTGGACAGGGCGATCGCGCTTTCGCAACTTAACGAACCGGAAACCATCGAACTCGGCACCGGTGAGAAAGTTGTTTATCCCGATCGCGGAGTGTCGGTGCCGGCCGAACAGCTAGTAAACTGGGGAAAAGAGGCGATCGCGATCGTCCGCGAAGCTTATCCAGAAAGCCTCTGCACCGCCGAACTCGACTGCGAAATCGAGAACACGCGCTTGGTGAACACCAAAGGCTTGGATTCCAGTCACACCGACACCACCCTCAGCGGTTACTTATCAGCAGAATTAGTGCGGGGAGAAGATTTCCTCAACATTTGGGAAGGCGAAACCGAACGCGGCACCCTCGACTTAAACACCAGCGCCAAGCGGGTTTTGCAGCGTTTGGAATGGGCGAAAGAAAATGTAGCCCCCCCCACGGGCCGGGTGCCGGTGCTGTTTACAGCCAAAGCCGCCGACTTGCTGTGGGGGACTGTCTGTGCGGCGTTGAACGGCAAACAGGTACTCGAAGGCGCTTCGCCTTGGAACGATCGATTAGGCCAACAAGTGACATCGCCCCTTGTCACCCTCTCGCAGCAGCCGGATATCGGGCCCTATAGCTGTCCTTTTGATGACGAAGGTACTCCCACTCGGGCGATCGTCTTTATCAACAGCGGAGTGTTGCAGCTATTTTATACCGATCGTACCACCGGTCGAGCCTTGGGCAGTGGCACCACCGGCAACGGATTTCGCCCAGGTTTGGGCAGCTATCCCACGCCGAGTTTATTCAATGTTTTGATTAAACCAGGTTCGCGATCGCTAATCGATTTAATCGCTAAATTAGACGACGGAATTGTAGTCGATCAAATGCTTGGCGGCAGTGCCGGAATTTCCGGCGATTTTTCAATTAACGTCGATCTCGGCTACCGAGTCAAAAAAGGTCAAATAGTCGGCAGAATCAAAGACACAATGGTAGCTGGCAATGTTTACAGCGTCCTCAAACAATTAGTAGAATTGGGAGGAGACTCCGAGTGGAACGGTTCTTGCCAAACACCGTCTCTAATTGTAGAAGGATTGTCCGTCATCGGCAAGAATTAAAGTCAGTTGTTAGTAGTCAGTTGGCAGTTGGCAGTTGGCAGTTTTTAGTAGCCAGTTGTCAGCAATCATCCGTTAACAGTCAACAGTCAACAGTCAACAATTCCCACACATAATATGCGTATTTGTTTTATCGGCGATTCTTTTGTAAACGGTACTTGCGATCCAAAATGTCTCGGTTGGACAGGACGGATTTGCGCGGCCGCTTGCGGACAAGGACACGATATTACCTACTACAATTTAGGAATAAGGGGAGAAACCAGTGCCAATATAGAAACTCGTTGGTTCAACGAAGTTTCTTGCCGCTTACCTCACTACGCTGACGGCAGAATAGTATTTTCCTTTGGCGTCAACGACACTTACCGAGAAAACGAAAAAAATCGCATAGAAGTTGAAAAATCAATTGAAAATGCTCGCTCTATTCTCACGTCAGCCAAAGAAATATTTCCAGTATTAATGGTAGGGCCACCGCCAGTTATTGATGCCGATCGCACAAGGCGGATTGCCAACTTATCCGAACAGTTTGCCCAAGTTTGCAACGAGTTAAATGTGCCTTATTTAGATGTTTGCACCCCGCTGCAAAACTCGGAAATTTGGCATAAAGAACTTACCGAAAATGACGTTTCCCATCCCCGCGCCGCCGGTTACGCTGAATTGGCTAAAATAGTTCACAATTGGGACGGTTGGAAAGCTTGGTTTAAAAATATCAATATATCAGATCAAGAGACAGTAACGCTGTTCCGAGCCGTCGGCAAAAAAGAAATGGAACTGATTAAAGAAAGCGATTTTCTGGCATTTCCGCCGCGACTGTCTTTTCAGCCTATTTTTTATCCCGTACTCCACAAAGCATATGCCATACAAATCGCGAGAGATTGGAATACAAGAGATGCAGCATCGGGATATTTCGGCTATGTCACGCGCTTTCGGGTTGCGGCAGAATTCTTAAAAAAATATCCAGTTCAAAATGTGGGCAGTTCGATTCACCAAGAATATTGGATTCCGGCAGAAGAATTGGCTCAATTTAATCAAAACATTGTGGGAAAAATTGAAATTTTTGCGGAATATCAACCCTAAAATCGAAGCAAACTATGCTAGAAATTAATCAATTTGAAGTAGTGAGTTTTGACTGCTATGGCACTCTGATAGATTGGGCAAGGGGCAAGACGGTTCAGTTAATGTTTTTTTTGTCCTTGCGAGCTTTAGGCGAAGCATAAGCCCTTCGGGCAGGCTTCGCCAACGCAGTGTATGTTTTTCACATGGTTTGGTCTCCATGAGTGTCTTATATCAATTCGGGTTACACCGGAATGATTGTTGACTGTTGACTATTGAGTGTTGACTCTTGACTCGGTGTCGAAAAACTGAATATTTGAGTGTTAAGTGTTGACTAAATTTTATGATTCCGATGCAACCGGAAACGCTATTATCTGAACCGTATTGAGTTATATTTTGCTAAGTCGAAGGATTTTTTGCTAAAGTGCGATCGAGCAGACAATTCTCAGGTCATCTACGCTATTTATGCCGTACATAACTATCCCTAAACAATTTAGGGAACCTTCCAGGGTTATCAAATCTCAACTTTTTTTACGGCCGAAACGCCTAGCCATTTTTGAAGCTTGTCTGATCGGCTTAGTGGCGGGACTGGCTGGTGTTTTGCTAAAGTCGGGAGTCGGATGGCTCGGCAGTTGGCGAGTTGCTACCTCGACATTAATCCCAGCTTGGATATTACTGCCCAGTGTCGGTTTAGGCGGCGGGTTGCTGACTGGTTTATTGATTGAGCGTTTTGCTCCCGAAACTGCCGGCAGTGGCATTCCTCACGTCAAAGCTGCTCTTGGCGGAGTCAATCTTTCCTTAGATTTGCGAGTAGCTGTCGCCAAACTTCTGACGACTATTTTAGCAGTTGGTTCCGGTTTAACTTTAGGCAGGCAAGGCCCTACTGTGCAAATAGGAGCATCTTTGGCTGGCTGGATAGGTCACTTGATGCCGACTTCCCCAGACTACCGCCGACAATTGATTGCTTGCGGTGCTGCTGCCGGATTGGCTGCTGGTTTTAATGCTCCCATTGCAGGAGTTTTGTTTGTAGTTGAAGAACTGCTGCACGACGTTTCGGGATTGACTTTAGGGACTGCAATTATCGCTTCATTTATCGGTGCCGTTGTCTCGCAGCTTTTGGGCGGCGATAGTTTAAATTTGAACCTTCGCGCGTACCAAACCAGTTTTGATGCTCAGGAAATCCCGTTTTATATACTATTAGGAGTTTTAGCGGGATGGCTGGGAGCTTTGTTCACCAAAGGGATTATGGCTAGCTTGCAATTTAACAGGCGATCGCTCAAATTAGCTTTGCCCGTGCGAATGGCTCTAGCTGGCATAATCTGCGGTTCAGTAATAGCTTTTCTCCCAGCAACTTTCCGCGATAATACGGGTTTACGGGAGTTTATGCTGACAGGCGAAGCAAGCGGGATAACGAGTTTAATTGCTTTTATAGCTCACTTTTTTCTAACAATTATTTCCTCGGCTTCTGGAGCTCCGGGAGGATTGTTTTCCCCTGCCCTAGTTATGGGTTCTGCACTCGGTCACATGGTGGGAATTGTGCAGGCAGATTCCCTGGGTGTCGGTTTGCCGGTAACTTACGCTTTGGCGGGAATGGGAGCGTTTTTTTGTGCGGTTTCTAGGGCGCCGATTACTGCGGTAGTGATTGTGTTTGAAATTACGGCGGATTTCAAATTAGTGCTGCCTTTGATGATCTGTTCTGTAGTTGCTTATTTGGTGGCGGAAAAGGTGGACAGTGGCTCTTTTTACGATCGCCTTTTGGAGTTTAACGGCATTCAACTGACAAAGGCAAAAGCTGCCAGCAATACTTTGAGCGACTTGCACGCAGATGACGTGATGCAGCGCCGAGTTGAAACTCTTTCGAGTCTGCTGACTTTCGATGAAGTGATGCAGGCTTTTTCGCGATCGCACCACCGAGGATTTCCAGTAGTTGAAGATGGCAAATTAGTCGGAATTGTCAGTCAAACCGATTTGGCAAATGCCAGCGATCGCAATTTGTCCGGCAACTCGCTGCTTAAAGAATTTATGACTGTAGGGCCGATCGCAGTCAAAGCAAGGGATACTTTAAGCGAGGTATTGTACAGGCTCAACAACTACAATATCAGCCGTTTGCCAGTCGTAGAAGGCCGGCGTTTGGTGGGAATTATTACCCGCAGCGACATTATCCGAGTTGAATCCGATCGCCTCACCGGAGAAACAACCCAGGGCCCGCATCCAGAACCTTCCTATGTTGTCTATCAAACCAGGGCTCCGCAAGTCGGAAACGGCCGCTTATTAGTGCCGCTTTCCAACCCCCAAACAGCACCCGCTTTGCTGCGGCTGGCGGCGGCGATTGCGCGCGATCGTAATTACGAATTAGAATGCCTGCAAATCATCATAGTACCGCGCAACAGTTCCCCCTCCGAAAGCGCAGTGCGGACAACCAAAAGCCGCCGCCTGCTACAACAAGCCGAGCGAATTGTTCGCAATTTGAACTTGCCAGTACACACCCAAATACGGGTAGCTCACGACGTGCCTAACGCGATTTTGGAGACAATTAAGGAGCGACATATCGATTTGATTTTGATGGGCTGGCAAGGCGAATTATCCACAAAAGAACGCATTTTTGGCGATGTGGTCGATACCGTAATTCGGCAAGCAGGCTGCGAGGTAATTTTGGTTAAATGGAGCGAAAAACTATTAGCAACACGTCAGAAAAATGAGTTTTCCGGCGCTTTTAGCGGCCGGAAATATACCTCTATCGAATGGGAGTTAAATCCCGAAAAAGTTGAGGGCGCAGATAATCCCCCATTGGCGAGATCCTCAGATTCATCAGCAACTCCTGACACTGAACTTTCCCTGCCGAATTCAGACATTCCAGCCCCAGAATTGGGGCTGCATACGCTGATGGGTTTGCACCGCTGGTTGGTGCCTATTCGCGGCAGTTACAAGCAAGCTGCGGCTTTGCGGTTGCTACCTGCTTTGGTGGCTGCGAGTGCTGTACCGGAGATTAAATTGTGTCAGGTTCATCAGCCTTCTGTTGCAGAACCCGATCGCGGAGAATTAAAGCAAGCAGCGGAGTTTATCAAGCGCCGGGTTAGCTGTTCGATAATAGCGACTTCGGTTTGCGCTAAATCGGTTTCTGATGCTTTAATTGATTTGGCTCAGAACGATCAGTGCGATGCGATCGTCCTGGGAGCGAGCCGGGAAGGGCTGCTGAAGCAGGTGATTCACGGGAATATCCCGGAAGCTGTGGCGCGCGGGTGCGACTGTACAGTCATTTTAGTGCGATCGGCCTCTTAGGAATGATAATTAAATAACTTCCACTCTTGAAAGTGGGATGGGCCTAAGAGCCCGTCCACTCATGACGGGCTCTTAGGCCCATCCCACAATAACAATTAAAATTGTAAGTTATTTAATTCGCGATCCTTAGCTAACCAGACGGGAATCCCCATTCTTCCTAACATCTCAGTTAAATCTGACATCTTGCAGCAATATCAATAAGAGGATTTTTCGTGGGGTCGGGCGGGTTTATAGAACCTATTTGCAAGCTTTAAGGCTGTTGGCGAACCCGCCCCTACGGCTAATTGAAAATGGTGCAAGATATCTGTTAAATGCGTTGCAGAATTTCCTTCTTCTTATGGCAGCCAAAAATCGGGAATGAAAGTTTTAGTCATACTGCGAGTAAACTGATTAATCTTTCTCCCGATTTGAATGTGCGGTTCGTCAGCTTCCACGGGAATAATTGCCGCTTTGTTTCCGATTCCGAAACGCGAAATCACCAAATTAGCCGCTTCCAAACCAGTAACATAAGCTTTTTCCTGCGACCAAGAACCGTGGCGGGTCACAACCCAATCGCCGCTCATCAATACATTATCATAACTTGTTACTGCCGGCAACAAATATTGATAGCTACCAGGGGCAAAATGCGTCACAGCCCGCGACAGCCGAATCGCGCTGCTGTCAATTACTTTTGCCTCCCGAAAAGCCGGAATGCAAGTCGCTAAATCCCGCTGAACTAAGGAAACTATTTCCTCATCTTTTAGGGGAATTAATTGATTTGCGTGATAAAAGTCAGCTTCGACAACTGTTCCCGGTTCGTCTCGAAATTCGTCGTGCAAAGCATTCAAATCAAAAAACGTCCAACCTGTAGTTGAACTAAATCCAAAACAGGCATTAGAAGGCAGGGGAATGTCAATTTTTCGGTCAAACCACAGGCGAACCGCTAACACGTCAACTGCACCCAAATTCATCGCATCCCGAAACTCTTGGCGACTTTGCAAAGCTGGGCTGCTGCTGATAATTTTTTGCATTCCCGTGACGCCAACTGCAAAAATAACTGCATCTGCCTCGAAGGTTTCTTCGCCGCAAACAACGCCTGTGGCTCGGTTGTTGCTGTCAACTATTAAATCAGTAACTCGCTGCTTTGTCAATACTTTTGCACCGAGTTTTTCCAGGATCTCGACCCAGGGGCGAAAGATTTTTTCTCCGACTGTTCCGCGACACCAAACTACATCAAAATCCGGTTGGTGTGCTAATATGAAATAATAAAGCATTCCCAAAGCGGCGGCGGCAGAACATTGTTCTCCGGGTGCAAATAAACCTACTAATAACATAGGCTCAAAAGCATCGCGGTAGAGTCTTGCAGAAACGCCAAACTGTTTGAAGAGTTCGCGGGCTGTGACGCGATCGTACCTGCGCCAAGCTTCGTCGGAATTGTCGAAATCTAGGACGGCGTAGAGTAAGGGTAAGGCTGAAAGCCGATCGACTAATGGCAGCCTTTTAAATCTGGTGTAAAGAAAGGTTCCTAACGGTGTGGGAAGGCGCGGTTCGTCCTGAAAAATTGGCGATTCTACTTCCAATCCCGCAGGTGAATACTGACAAGAACGAGTCCAAGGCGTGAAGGGATCGAGTCCTAATTTCTTGACTAAGGAAAAAATATTTTTGTAGGGATACCAGAAGCCATGAATCCCAGCTTCTACGGAACGCCCGCCGGCAGTTTTCCACCCTGCAACTAAGCCACCCGGATAAGGGCCTGCTTCTAGCAGGGTGACATCATAGCCTTGCTGGGCTAGGTGATAGGTAGCGCCTAAACCGGCCCATCCTGCACCGACGACGACTATTTTGGGGGTTGACGATTCTGCTGACATTGCGTACCTCTTGATAATTTATTAATGATGACATAATTCATAAAATGCGGATTTGATATAAAATGTGTTGCATTATGTGCTAAATTTCGCTTGAGTGAATAATGAGTGTCAAAAACCGCCAGCAGACTAACCTGTTGCTGCTCTTATTTCCCGCTACGGCATGGCTGATGGTTTTCTTCATTTTGCCCGTGCTAATTGTACTGTTGTACAGTTTCTTAGAACGCGGTACTTACGGCGGTGTTACTTGGATATTTACTCTCAGCAACTACCAGCGTTTGTTCAGTGGACTTTTCTTAGGAGTAATTGGGCGATCGCTCTGGCTGGCTTTTCTAACAACAGCCACTTGCTTATTAGTTGGCTATCCCCTAGCATTCTTCATCGCCACCCGTTCTCCTCGCTGGCGCAATGCTTTGCTTTTGCTGGTAATTATTCCATTTTGGACTAATTTTTTAGTGAGAACCTACGCCTGGATTATACTGCTGCGTAGCGAAGGAGTAGTTAACACAGCCTTGCAAAGCCTGCAAATTATTAGCGAACCGTTAAATTTGCTTTTTACGCCTTTCGCTGTGGCGATCGGTCTTATTTACGGCTATTTACCTTTCATGGTTCTGCCTTTATATTCTAGCATAGAACGCTTCAATTTTTCATTGGTAGAAGCCGCTCACGATTTAGGGGCAAATGATATCCGCACTTTCTGGCGCGTATTTTTACCATTAACAACTCGCGGTATTGTGGCAGGCTCTATTTTAGTTTTTGTTCCCGCTGTCGGCGCTTTCATCACACCGGATATATTAGGTGGTTCTAAAACAGTTATGGTGGGAAATTTGATTCAGAATCAGTTTATGAGAGCCCGCGATTGGCCTTTTGGTTCGGCGCTTTCTATGCTGTTGACGGTAATCATATTGATTCCTGTGTTAATTTACTTCCGCGTGTCTGACGAAACTGAATAAGGTAAGGTATATACAAATCGTTGCACCCTGCGTTTAGCTTACGATGCGCTCATGACTAATGACTAATGATTAATGGCTAATGACTACTGACTAATGACTACTGACTAATGACTAAAACAAAACTAGATTTACTCGTGCGGGCGATCGGCAAAAAGTGGCTTTGGGTACAAGCTGCACTAGCATTTGCCTTTCTTTACTTGCCAATTCTCATCTTAATTATTTACTCCTTTAACGCCTCCAGATTCAATGCCGTTTGGCGCGGTTTTACCCTCGATTGGTACCGCAGTTTGTTTAGCAATGCAGGCGCGACGATTGCTACGAGTAGCAGCGCCGGAATCTGGACAGCACTTAACAACAGCTTGCTAATTGCAGCTATTTCGACGGTGTTAGCGACAATTTTTGGTACAATGCTCGCCCTAGCACTCGAACGCTTTCATTTTCCGGGGCGCAAAGCTGTAGAAGCTTTACTGTTTTTGCCGATTATCATGCCCGAAATTACGATCGGCATTTCGCTGCTAGTTTTCTTTACCCTAGTATTTCGGATCGTAGAAAATCTCACGGGAATTCGCCTGAATCTCGGCTTACCTACCGTAATTATCGGTCATGTTGTCTTTAATATTTCCTTTGTGACTATTACTGTCAGGGCGCGTTTGGCGGAACTAGATCCTCAATTAGAACAAGCAGCTTTTGACTTAGGCGCTAACGAATGGCGGGCTTTTTGGCGCATCACTCTCCCTCTGATTTGGCCCGCTATTTTCAGCGCGGCACTGCTGGCTTTTACTCTGTCGCTAGACGATTTTGTCGTGACATTTTTTACCACCGGCGTCGGTTCCATGACGCTACCATTATTTGTTTATGGCATGATAAAATTCTCAGTGACGCCAGCGATTAATGCCATTTCAACTTTGATGTTGTTGGCTTCTTTGTTGCTGGTTGTATCATCGTTAAAAGTTCAGAAAACTTAAAAAAATTGCTTTCTGTGTCATAATTATTTTTGTCTGCAACTAACAAAACCTATGAAACGCCTGCTGACTTTCCTACTTTTGTTTGTGATGAGTGCAACGGTGGCTTTCGGCTGTAGCCCCACAGGTGGCAACCAACAGCAAGTGCTCAGCATTTACAATTATGCAAGTTATATCGCCCCAGAAGCGATCGCCCAATTCGAGAAAGAGAACAATGTTAAAATTCAATACGACACTTTCGAGAACAGCGACGCACTCTATGCCAAACTCAAACAGGGAAACCCCGGTTACGACTTAATATTTCCTGCCGATTACATGGTGAAAATCATGATCGCGGAAAATCTAATTGAGCCGCTGAATTTAAACAATATTCCCAACCAAAAGAACCTAGAACCTAAGTTTATCAATCAAGCTTTTGATCCAGGCAACAAATATTCGCTGCCCTACCAGTGGGGAACTATGGGAATTGGCTACAACGTGAAAACAGTCCAGGGAGAAATTAACAGTTGGGGGGTGATGTTCGACCCTAAATATACCGGAAAAGTAGCGTGGCAAGACGATGCTAGATACACATTAGCAGGAGTTTTAATGTATTTAGGATTTGATCCAAATACAACCAATCCCGAAGAGATTAATAAAGCCCGCGATTTGCTGATTAAAAGTAACAATATCATTGCAGCTTTTGTCCCCGACACCGGGCAAAATCTGCTGGATCAAGGAGAAGTAAATTTGACAATGGAATGGAGCGGTGATATTTTCCAAGTGATGACAGAAAATCCTAATCTCCGTTACGCTATTCCCAAAGAAGGAACAATCATTTTTTCTGACAACATGGCTATTCCCAAAGGTGCGCCCCAGAAAGAGTTAGCGGAGAAATTTATTAACTTTGTTTTGCAGCCAGAAGTCGGCGCCCAAATTTCCAATTTTACCCACTTCGGATCGCCCAACAAAGCAGCAATTGATAAAGGTTTAATTGACCCGAACGATTTGAAAAATCCTCAAATTTACCCGCCGGCTGAGGTGTTTGGCAAAATGAAATTATTGGAGGATGTCGGGAAAGCAACTGCATTGTACGATCGAGCTTGGACGGAAGTTAAAGCAGGGGCCGGAAAGTAGATATAAAATAGGTTTCTGCCGGGGCTGGTTTACTTAATTTTTTAGCTTGTTTTGGAGTTGCACCATTCTCAAGAACAGGCAAGATGCCTGTTCCACAAAGAATAAATTTATTTCTTGTGGAACGGGCAAGATGCCCGTTCCTAAACCAGTAATTGAGAATAGTGCAAGATATCAGTTTAACCGGACTAGAACTCAGCTTTTTATACTCACACATACTAACACAATGCACTCTGTCGAAGTTTTAGAAGTTTCCAAAATATTTAAAAGTGCCCGCAGTAAAGATTTCTTAGCTGTAGATAACATCAACCTGCAAATTTACGATCGAGAATTCTTTTCTTTACTCGGCCCTTCTGGCTGCGGCAAAACTACAACTTTGCGAATGATCGCGGGTTTTGAAATTCCCACAGCCGGCGAAATTTACATTCACGGCCAACCGATGCAAAATCGCCTGCCATTTCACCGGCCAGTAAATACGGTATTTCAAAACTATGCTTTATTTCCGCACATGACAGTAGCACAAAATGTCGCTTTTGGGTTGGAAATGGAGAATTTGCCTCAGAAAAAAATTGGCGATCGCGTTGCTGAAGCCTTAGCATTAGTGCAGTTAACCGAGGTAGGAAAACGCTATCCCCGCCAACTGTCAGGGGGACAGCAGCAGCGAGTAGCATTAGCAAGAGCATTAGTCAAACAGCCGTCTGTGTTGCTGTTGGATGAACCCCTAGGAGCGCTGGATTTAAAATTGCGTAAAGAGATGCAATTAGAATTAAAAAAAATGCAGCGAAAACTGGGAATTACGTTTATTTATGTAACTCACGATCAGGAAGAAGCACTAACAATGTCTGACAGAATTGCAGTGATGGATGGAGGAAAACTGCAACAAGTCGGGACGCCTGTTGATATTTATGAATATCCTAAAACGCGGTTTGTTGCTGATTTTATTGGCGACAGCAATTTTTTAATCGGGCAAGTAGTAGAAAAGCAAAACGGTCAAATAATCGTGTTAATTGACCAGCAGTTGCCCGTGTTAGTTGCGACAGCAGAAGATATGCCCGCCGGGAAAGTTGTCACCCTGGTATTGCGGCCAGAAAAAGCTGCTATTTATCCGGCTAATTATGACGCTGAAAATACCTGGCCGGGAATAGTAGAAGAGGCTATTTATATTGGCACTGACACGCGCTATACGGTGCGGTTGACTGCTAAAAGTTCGATCGCCCTTCGCCGACAAAACTTGCACAGAGATGACTTGCAGCGACACCAAGTCGGAGACAGCGTTCGAGTAGCCGTGCCGCCGGAAAGTATTTGCATTTGTTGACACTCAAGCGGGCTGAAGCCAGTGAGATTATTTGGAAGATTGAGGAGCAGACTGAAGATGCGATTCCTTCCCCGTAGAAGATAATCTACTTCTTCCTTCTGCTTCCTCCTTCTTCCTTCGCGTTTTTCGCGTCTTCGCGGTTCAATAATATAGACAGTATTGGTGCTAAACTCGCGTTTGACTTTGCAAAATTTCTTCCAACAGCCGCTCTTGACTTTTCGCAGGTTCCTTGCAAGTCAAACACTCGCAAACTAACCCGATAACACCTTCAGGCAAATCAGCCTCAATCTGACAGACAGCAGTCGGATAATACTGCGAAATCAACCCCGAAATCTGGTCGGGAGTCGTGCGAATTAGGGTAGAATGCTGATACCAGTCGATCGCCGAAAGTAGACTCGGACAACCTTGCGGAGCATCTTGTACAATACTGCTGAAAGCTTGCAAACCTTGCTCCGCGCGATCGAGATATTCCAAATTCGGGCCCAACAGCGCGAGGCGAACCAAAGATGCGATCGCAATTCCATTCGCCGCCGGAGTTGCATTGTCTATATAGCTGCGTTCCCGCACCAACAAATCTCCGCTAGCATCCTTAGCAGTATTGTAATATCCTCCCAATTCCACGCTCCACAAAAACTCATCAAATTCTTCTTGCACCTGCACAGCTTTCTCCAACCAAAACTGAGAATTCGGCAACTGTTTTGCCTCTTCCCCGTTGCCTAAAGTCAAACTCGCTTGGTGCAAATCCAACAAAGCTTTCACAAACAAAGCATAATCTTCCGACTGCGCGGTAACAGCAGATTGTCCGTCATAATTCAACCGCTGAAACCGCCCATCCGTCCACTGATTGTCTAAAATAAAATTAGCCGCTTTCACAGCTAATTCTAGATATTCCCAATTTCCAAAAACAGCCGCCGCGCGGGCCAAGCCCGAAATCATTAAGCTATTCCAAGCAGCAATCATTTTCGTGTCAGTAACGGCGGGAATTCTACCCGGCCAACTGTCGTTTTTAGCTTCTTGATTGTTGCGGGCTGGCGGAAAGGTTTTTACACTATCGGGATTGCCACCGTAACGCACAGCAAAGAGTTTAGCCAAAGCCTTTTCTACCCTGTCGCTTAGTTTGCCCGGATGGCGGCGCTGCAAGACATTCTTGCCTTCAAAATTGCCGCTGCGACTAACAGTAAACTGTGCTTTAATTTCTGCCAATTCCTCAGCAGTTAATAGTTGTTCCAGTTCGGCATAAGTCCAGACATAAAATGCTCCTTCTTCCGGTTCTGACCCCCCCGTTGCCCCCCCTTGGTAAGGGGGGGTTGAATTTTCTGTTTCCCCTTGATAAGGGGGGGTTGAATTTTCTGCCCCCCCTTGGTAAGGGGGGGTTGGGGGGGTAAAGCTGTCCGCATCCTGTGCAGCATAAAAATAGCCTGTTGGCGCAATCATTTCTCGCTTTAACCATTCTACTGTCCCCGCGATCGCACTTTCAAAAGCGGGTTCTTGTATTCCCGCGCTCCACAAATTTGCTAAATACTCAACAATTTGACCGTTGTCGTAGAGCATTTTTTCAAAGTGTGGCACAGTCCAAGTCGCATCAACCGTATAGCGGTGAAATCCGCCTCCTACGTGGTCGTAAATGCCGCCCAATGCTAAGTCTAATCCGCGCTGAGTGCAGACTTGTTTGCTGTCGTATTTTGATTCAAAATTAAATCGCGTTCCCCGCAGTGCTAGCTCAGCATAAGGTATCATCGGAAAACTGGGGCCGGGGTTGCTGCCCGCAACAATTCCCGTGTTGAGTTCTAAGCCTTTTTGGAAGAGTTCGCGATTTAATTCTGCGGTTACTCCTGACAGCGCTGCCGTCTGTTGGAGGTTGCCTAAAATCTCTGCTTTGAAGGCTTCTACTTTGCCTTTTTCTGTGTCGTAAAAGCGGCGAATTGCTTGCAAAACTTCTAAAAATCCCGGCCGTCCGTAGCGCGGTTCTACGGGGAAATAAGTGCCTCCGTAGAAGGGAACTCGCTCGTCTGGAGTGAGAAAAACGTTGAGCGGCCAACCGCCTTGACCGGTCATCATTTGCAAGGTTTGCATATAAATGCTGTCGATATCCGGGCGTTCTTCACGATCGACTTTTATCGGTATAAAATGCGAATTCATGTATTGGGCGATCGCGCCATCGGAAAAAGCTTCCCCTTCCATCACCGTACACCAGTGGCAGCTAGAGTAGCCAATGGACAGGAAAATCGGTTTATTTTCGCTTCGGGCTGTTTCTAGGGCTTCGTCGCACCAGGGCCACCAGTCGATCGGATTTTCGGCGTGTTTCCGCAGGTAAAGGCTTTGGGATTGAGCAAGACGGTTGACCATAATCAAATATACTTTTACTCGTGCTGGGTAAGCTTGTCAGTCCTCTAGCAGTTTAGCGCGAGATGTTTTAGTTGAGTTGTTGCTGATCATTATGTTTTAATATTAAGGCTGATGTGCGATTCGTTTAGCCTAAATGGATAGGTTCTCCTATCCAGGGACGGTTAGCCTGACTCCGCTGCGAGTTA
>NZ_JAUBOQ010000063.1:0-33733 GCF_036700325.1 Microcoleus sp. Z1_B2 | reverse complement strand
TTGTCGGTGCTTGTGACCCACTCACAAAAGCGTTCCCAGACGTTGGCGCTTTCGCGCTGCTGTAAGGTTGTTGTCATGGTTTTATGATTGCTGTATTTGGTTGTCAATGTTCGGATGATGTTTATATTATTACGCCTATCGTTAAGGTTTGTAAAGGGGTTTGACGACAGTTAAACTGATGAGTGTGATTAGGAAAGCTGATGAAAGGAGAGACAGGGGCGAAAAAAGTCGATCGCTAGACCGATCGAGATGACAGCTTAATTATGCGCGCACCAACTCCAACCGATATCGGTACAAAGCCACAGGATGCCCCCCAGCAGCAAAATAATCCGGGTCTTGCGGCGACAAATAAATCGCTGTCACCTGATCGGCCTCAATTCTTTTACTCGCAGAATCGCCATTTTCTCCGCCTCCAACAACTCGATAAGCCGTTGTTGTCTCCACCTCGTTTAAATAAATATCAGACTCTCCCCGAAAAATCTGCTGAGAAATCTCTGTAGACACAAACTCGCGAGGATTCGGCGTCTCAGTTCCCCGACTGGTAACAATCGAAATTAATTGGCGTTCCCCTTTCAAAACAGTAATTTGGCGGTTGGGATTGGTCGGATCGACTTTCACCGAAAGTACGCCACCATCGCCTAAATAAGCCTTAGCAATATTCAAACCGTTAAAAGTGCGATCGGCTACAATCTTTTGAGCCTTTTTCAATGTATAATTAGAAATTAACCCAAGATTTTTTTCAGGTTGAAATCGCACTTTAAATAATACCGGCTGCTGCAAATACTGGCGGTTGCTTTCAAACCCTGGCGTGACAATATTTGGCGCTAAAGGAGCGGCTAAATCTACCAAAGTGCTAGAAACATTCCAATTCCCCGCCATCCAGTCGGAATATACCAAATCTCCCTTAGCTACAGCGATAGAAGGCTTGCTTTCCCAATTGGGAAAACTTGATATGCGATCGCCCAAAACCCCTGCCCTCGCACCACCACCCCACAGCAACACCAGCAAAACCAAACAAAAACTCCAAAATACCTTCATACCTAATTACATTCAAAAAACTAACCTTCTGTCTCTCTTTCTCTTCTTTATCTCTTCTCTGCGTTCTCTGCGCCCTCTGCGGTTCATTAATTCACAAATTAGACAACAAACGACTTAAACATCATATTTTCTACCATTCTTAGAAACACGCATCCTGCCTGTTGCACAAAAATAAATGTTCGGCTTGTGGGAGTAGAGGGTGGGCATCCTACCCGCCCCCAATATGCAATTCAAAGGTGGAAAAGCCGATTTTTTAAAGCGCCTCAACAGGTGCAGGTTCCCAAACCTCCCCGTATTTTTCCTTCAACTCGTGCCAATTTTCCACCTGTCCTGGTTCGTATTCCCCCGGCTTTCCCCACTGCAAAAACGCGCTCAAAGCAGCCTCATTTTGTTCGTCCAGAAAACGGATTGCATAAGTAGTGAAATTGCCTCTTTTTGCCTCACCAGTTTCAAACTTCACCTGTTTTATTTTGTCCATATTTAGGTGAAACTCAAATATTTCGGCGTGCATATTGGCATACTTTCCCTTCGGCAACTCCGCATAAAACAGCTTGTGAATTGAACCGCGCACTTCCAGCACAGCCGCGCTGCTAGTCACGATTAAACGCAGCGTGCCCAATTGTTCGCAAGCTTCCAAGAATTCTTTCAGATTAGGCATAATTTAATTGGGGAATTGGGTATTGGGAATTGGGCATTGGGCCGAAGAGCCTTGGGCATTGATTATTGGTAATTAAAAACAACAATAACTAACAACCAACAACTACTGACTAATGACTAATGACTATGTTTCGTGCAGTTCGTAAGCAGCGACAATCCGCTGCACTAGCGGGTGTCGCACCACATCCGCCTGAGAGAATTCGCAGAAAGCAATGCCCTCAACGTTGCGTAGAATGTTTTGGGCGACTGACAATCCCGACTGTTGGTTTGGCGGCAAATCTGTTTGAGTGATATCCCCCGTTACTACCATTCTCGATCGAAAGCCCAGACGAGTCAACACCATTTTCATCTGAGCCGGCGTCGTATTTTGAGCTTCGTCCAAAATTACGAAAGCATTGCTGAGAGTGCGCCCCCGCATATAAGCTAAAGGAGCTACTTCGATCAAGCCTCTTTCCATTAAATCGGCCATTTTTTCAGGGTCGATCATTTCTTGCAGGGCGTCGTAAAGCGGGCGCAAATATGGATCGACTTTTTGCTGCAAATCTCCCGGCAAAAACCCTAATTTTTCGCCAGCTTCCACGGCTGGCCTGGTTAAAATCAGCCGTTCGTACTGCTTGCTCAACAGCGCTTGCACGGCGAAAATAGCTGCTAGAAATGTTTTGCCAGTACCAGCGGGGCCAATGCAAAATGTCAGGTCGTGCGTGCGTACTGCTTGGACGTATTGCCGCTGCTTGAAGGTTTTGGCTCTAATTTCTTCGCCGCGGCGGGTTCTGGCGAGAACGTCTCGCTGCAAGTCTTGTAAATCGCCTTGGCGGTTGGTATCCAAAGCTTGGCGCGCCGTCTGGATTTCAACTCCGGTAATATTTTTGCCGGATTTCCAATAGTCGGAGAGCGATCGCACTAATTTATGACACAATTCTACTTGACTTTTTGTGCCAGAAATCAGCAGTTCTTGCCCTCGCATTACCAGGGTAGCACCGGTTTGCTTAGAGATCATTTTCAGGTTTTCTTCTTGATTACCGGCCAGCGACATTGCACTTTGGGTGCTCGGTAACTCTATTGTTAGTTTTTCATTCATGCCAACATAATCTCCTCCAAATAAGCAATTAAAAGTTAACAACTAAACGTTCAACCAGTCACTATTTGCGAACAAAAAGACGCCCCTTACTAGATTTTACCTAGTATCTAAGGCGTCTTTTAGATTTAGCTCCCAAATGAGTTTGGTGCTTGAGGCACAAATCAAATCTCCCTTCTATTAAGTCAGGCAATTTTAGATTTTAGATTTGAAATTTTAGATTTTAGATGAACCTGATGCCGCTGACATTTGAAATTTAAAATTTTACATTTGTTTCCGATCGCAAAACCGGCAATTTCCAACCAAACGGGGCTTGTAATACAAACTCTACAACAGGCAATCTAAAATCTAAAATTCTTTCTGGGTTCTGCAGTTAGTTAATAACCGGGAGTATTTCTGCTCGTTCTAAACGTAGGTGTGTTAGTACGGCGAGGTTGTTCTCTCGGAGTTCTGCTAGCCAAGGGACTCGGCGACGGAGGTGGCGTCCGGGGTCGGAAGTCGCCTCGCGGCTCCCGCGAGCCACGATCTGGGCGGTCGCGATCTGGGCGATCGCGATCCGGGCGATCCCGATCGCCCCTAGGCGGGCCAGATCCACGATCGCCCGCTTCGCCATCGTATATATCTAAGTAGAGGGACTGACCAGCCGTCTGCGCCACCGCTTCGAGCGTAGTTCTAATCGCCTGAATATTGCGTCCGCCCCTACCGTAAACCCGGCCTTTGTCGGGATCTTCAAAAGCCAGCCTAACCCAGACCCGCGATTGGCGCGGGTGCAGTTCGCAATCAACCCGCAAAGAGCCGGGGGTCTCTAAAAAAGGCCCAATTAAAAACTTAACCAGTCCAGCATAGTTGGGACTAGCTGACTGTTGCTGTGCTGGATTCAACGTTAGCTCCGGCTCCGACTTGTTCAAATACATGGGCTTTTCTCAGGATGTCACGCACGGTGTCAGTTGGCTGAGCGCCTTCTTGCAGGCGCTTGACAATCGCTGGAACATCCAGCCTGGTTTCGTTATTTCTGGGGTTGTAATAGCCGAGCTCTTCTAGGGGACGGCCGTCGCGGCGAGTAGAACTGTTCATCGCTACAATTCGGTAGCTGGTCTCGCGTTTTTTCCCGTATCTCTTCAATCGCAGTTTGATCATCTTCTTGCACAATAGTCTTGTTCCAATTCTAAGCTATTTTGTCAGTGCTCCTTCCCCGAACCCCAACTCAACCCCTATTTCTTAACCTCCGACCAAAATATCGCTACGATTTGCTGCCCCCAAGGCAGGTCTGGCGCCGTCAATGTGCGGTGTAATTGCTACTGGCAAAATCGATGCAGTTCCCCACTGCTGCACCAATTTTTGCAAAAATATATCTTGCTGTGCTCTCAAAGAGTCCCAATCGGTGCCGCGATTAATAATTGCAAACCAAACTAAACCTCGATCGCGCGTGGGTATGGCTCCCGCCAAAGCAATCACCGTGTCCAAAGTACCAGTTTTCACCACAGCCGATCGCGGAATGTGTCGGTATTCCAAAGTTCCTTTATCGCGCCCGGACACCGGAAACAAGTCAGCAACTGTCAGCCCAGTCGTCTGAAGGTTGCGCGCGATCGCCTGCATCATCCCACAAGCCGCCCTCGGAGACATCTGATTTTCCACTCCCAATCCCGAACCGTTAACTAATTGAAGTTCCTCCTCCGGCACCCCCGCGGCCCAAGTCGCTTGCTGCTGCACTATTTTTGCCCCGCCCAAATCGTCGGCCAGCATCTGAGCTATTTCATTATCGCTGTGGACGTTCATCTGCTTGAGAATTTCGGCTAAAGGAAGCGATCGGCGCTTCAGCAGCAAACGCCCCGAAGTCACAAATTTCTCAGCAATGACGCTGCCGGCAACCGTTACTTGCGGCTTTCTAGTTCCCGGAGCCATCTTAGAATACATTGCCACCACGTCCGCAGGCCAATTACTACCCTCAAGAGCTTGCCGCAGTATCTCCCCCGCCACCAAAGGATCGGACTGATAATTCATGCGGAAATTGCCTGTCACCACCAAATTCCCCGCCACACGATTGATACCCATTTGATTGAGAGCATTGCCCACGGCGATCGCCTCCTCCCACACAAACAGCGGATCGCCCCCGCCGCTGACCACCAAATCCCCCTGCAACACCCCATTCCTAATCGGCCCCGTTCCCCGGAACCGCGTTTCAAACTGATAATCCGGGCCCCAAGTCTCCAGCGACGCTAGAGAAGTCGCAATCTTAGTCAGCGAAGCCCCAGGCATCAGCGTCTTGCCCTGCTGACTTACCAGCGGCATCATTCCCGCTTGCACCCAAATTCCCTGATTGCCCTCAATCAAGTTCTTGTCTTTCAACTCTTTCAAATATTCCCGCACCGTCGCTTCTGCTGGCAAGTCGGGATTTGCCGCATTTATTCGCCCAAAAGCCAAATCTTCGGCCACCACTAACCCGGGTATCCCTCCCCGCCAAGCCAGCACTGACGCAGCATTAGGCGCGGCACTGCCTACTCCAGCCATGTCCAGCCACAGAGACATCATCCCTGAGCTAAATAAATCCAGCATTTTTTACTCCTAAAGTCAATCGATATTAGATTTTAGATTTGAGATTAAAGAATTGAAGAAAGCGCTCCCACTGATAAATCCGGGGGCAAGTGATGAGGATGGGGAGCTTTTTTTTCGCTCCACGGATGAATCCGGGGTTTCCGGACTAAAGTGCTTGCGGTCATGTAAACTATTTCATTGATTTTTTCAATTTGCAGTCAAAAATAGTAAAGTAGTGACAAAACAAGTTCTATCAGAGTAGTCGGAAATGAGAATTGTCCGATCGCCGTACCGAGCGGATTTTAGTTCTTTATTCAGACTTGTGGATTCACGCTCCTGACTTCCTGGTAGAATTTTTAGTGTTTCTCAAACATTGGTCAATGGGATCGACACGCGCAAGAATTGCAATAGACGCTATGGGTGGGGATCATGCCCCCGCCGAAGTTGTAGCGGGAGCGCTTAAGGCACAAGAAGAATTAGGCGTAGAGATTTTGCTGGTGGGCGACCCGCAGCAAATAGAAGACTCGCTCCGGCAACAAGACGCGATCGGCCGCGTCTCTACAGGTCAGCTAGAAATCGTTCCTTCTGAAGGAGCGGTGGAAATGCACGAAGAACCTTTGAGTGCCCTCAAACGCAAGCCCAACGCTTCGATTAACGTAGCGATGAACTTGGTAAAGCAGCAGCAAGCTGATGCTGTGGTGTCCGCCGGTCACTCCGGCGCGGCAATGGCTGCTGCCCTGCTCAGGTTGGGCCGGCTCCCCGGCATCGATCGCCCTGCGATCGGTGCGGTTTTGCCCACAATGGTACCGGGCAGCTCTGTACTTATTCTCGATGTCGGCGCTAATGTGGACTGCCGCCCCAAATTTTTGGAGCAGTTCGCTCTTATGGGAACTATTTACAGCCAGTTCGTGCTGGGCGTCGCCGAACCTAAAATCGGCCTGCTCAACATTGGCGAAGAACCTTCTAAAGGCAACGACGCCGCGGTGCGAACCCACCAGTTATTGGTGGACAACCCGAACATTCCTTTTGTGGGCAATGCCGAAGGCCGCGACGTGCTGTCGGGGAAATTCGACGTGATTGTCTGCGACGGGTTTGTCGGCAACGTGTTGTTGAAGTTTGCCGAAGCGGTGGGCGAAGTCGTGGTGCAAGTGCTGAAGGAAGAATTAGTCAAAGGACTCCAACATCAAATTAACGATCCTCTGCTGCAAAAAAGCTTGCAAGGATTTAAGCAGCGGGTAGACCACGTTGAACACGGCGGCGGTTTGCTGTTGGGCGTTGCTGGAGTTTGCATTATCAGCCACGGTTCGTCTCAAGCTGGCTCGATTTTTAATGCCATTCGTTTGGCGAAGGAGGCTATTGATAACCAAGTGCTGGAGCGAATTCGATCGTCCAATCAGCAAAGCGCTCTGGAACAAGAAGCTGTGAATTAGAGGCAGTAAGTAGGAATTAAAAATTAAAAATGTAAAATTAAAAATGTCAGCTTAAACCAACTGTTTTGCTTAAAAAAAGTAATTTCAGCAGTTTAAAAAATAATTTTAATTGGTAGTTTTTAATTTTTAATTTCTAGATCGAACAGCGAGTAAATGGAGAGGAATGTTGCAGCAATCAGGGTTCGGCATTGCCGTCACGGGTAGCGGTTCTTGTACACCGCAGGTTTCGCTGGATAATAACGGTTTGAGTCAGATAGTAGAAACTTCTGACGAGTGGATTGGCGCGCGGACGGGCATTCGAGCGCGCAGGCTGGCGGACAATCGCACTTCTTTGTGCGATTTAGCGTCCGAGGCATCGCTTCAGGCGATCGCCATGGCAGAAATTTTGCCGACAGATATCGATTTAATTATTTTGGCGACTTCCAGTCCTGACGATTTGTTTGGCACTGCCAGTAAAATTCAATATCAGTTGGGCGCGACAAAAGCTGTGGCTTTTGATTTGACAGCAGCTTGTTCCGGCTTTGTTTTTGGTTTAGTTACAGCCTCGCAGTTCATTCGGACAGGGGTGTATCAAAATGTTTTGCTGATCGGAGCCGATATTTTATCTCGCTGGGTGAATTGGTCTGATCGGGGTACTTGCATTCTCTTTGGAGACGGTGCAGGTGCGGTGGTATTACAAGCTTCAGAAGTCGATCGCTTTTTGGGATTTGAAATTCGCAGCGACGGCACACAAAATTCGTCTCTCAATTTGGCTTACAAAGCCGAGTCAAAAGAATTAATTGAGGGCGTTAGCGTCGGAGTTGGCGGATTTGAACCCATCACAATGAATGGTCAAGAAATCTATCGCTTTGCCGTGAGAAAAGTGCCGGAAGTCATAGAAAAAGCTATGTTTCGGGCCAATATCAGTGTCGCCGAAATTGACTGGCTGTTGTTGCACCAAGCCAATCAGCGGATTCTTGATGCAGTTGCCCAAAGGCTAAAGATTCCCCCCGAAAAAGTAATCAGCAATTTGGCGAATTACGGCAATACCTCAGCGGCTTCAATTCCCCTTGCTTTAGACGAAGCCGTGCGTCTGGGTAAAGTTAAAGCGGGCGATACTATTGCTGCTGCTGGTTTCGGTGCAGGTTTGACTTGGGGGGCTGCGATTTTTCAATGGGGAAGGTAAAGCGATTTTCGATTTTCGATTGGCGATTTTCGATTGGGGAATCACGGTAATACCATTTTTGATTTTCGATTGGCGATTTTCGATAGGGAATCGCTGATGAAGTATGGGTTGGGATTGCGGGCCAGCAATTTTATTCTGTTTGAGAACTGGTATAATATTTGGCAGCTTGAAACTTGCCAAGCGTGATAGTTGGGAGTGCGGCCATTGAAAAATAAAAATCCTTTAACACGCCATACATAGGGCAAGGTTCGCAGCGGTGCACCACCCGGACAGCAGTTATTGACAAGCGCGTGCTGAAATGGAAAATCCTCTATTCTTCGATCGACTTTCCCCGGCTTGAAGGTTGAAAATTAAGCTACGGCGATTAATCTGAATTCAAGTAGCGAAAAAAAAATAAACCTGGTAAAAATCGCAGTTAGATGTTATAATTATGAGTCGCGAGTAAATAGTTCGTTAACCGATAGATAGCGGATACCAGCGAGCGAACTTAGAAGCGGGAAAGAAAGAATTTTTGCAATCACGAATTAGCAACCACCAATTAGCAGATTACCGGAAAAATGACTAAAACAGCATGGGTATTTCCCGGACAAGGTTCCCAGGCGATCGGGATGGGTGCAGACTTATTAAACTTGCCAACAGCTAAAGCCAAATTTGAGCTAGCTAAAGAAATTTTAGGTTGGTCTGTCCCGGAAGTTTGCCAAAAAGAAGAAGCAAAATTATCTCGGACTCTCTACACTCAGCCTTGCTTGTTCGTAGTAGAAAGTATTTTGGCCGACTTAGTGCGAGAAAAAAGCGATCGACCAGCGGTAGTTGCCGGTCACAGTTTAGGAGAATACGTTGCCCTCTACGCAGCAGGCGTCTTTGATTTTGAAACCGGATTGCGCTTAGTCAAACGCCGCGCCGAACTCATGGACACTGCCTCCGGCGGTCAAATGGTGGCTTTGATCGGGTTCGACAGGCAGGAACTAGAACTGCAAATTCAATACAGCCGAGACGTAGTGCTGGCAAACGACAACAGCGAAGCACAAGTCGTGATTTCTGGAACGCCCGCAGCAGTAGAAGATTTGCTTGCCAAAATCAAAGTCAAACGCGCTGTTAAATTGAATGTTTCCGGTGCGTTTCACTCTCCCCTGATGGCATCAGTCGCGGCAGAGTTTCAACTAGCCTTAAAGTCTGCAAGATTTTCCGATGCAAAAATGCTGGTGCTCTCAAACGCAGAACCGTCAGCCACTACCAGCGCAGCCACTTTAAAGCAGCGGTTGACTCAGCAAATGACTAAAGGCGTGCGCTGGCGAGAAATTTCCATGCAATTGCCACAACAAGGAATCGATCGCGTAGTGGAAATTGGCCCGGGCAAAGTTCTGACAGGTTTGATCAAACGGACTTGTCCCGATTTAGCGCTGGTAAATGTTAGCAGTTTTGCAGATTTGCCCGCTTAATCTATTTTTAGCCTGTTATTAAACGGCAGGTTATAAAATTGAGAGTTAACAGGCCTGAAAATTGCCGAAAAACAAATAGCACAACAGGCAAATCCGAATATTGCCTGTTGTGCAAATTGGGGATAGACGATCCAGACAGTTAGAAAATATTAATCAAAAATCGAGAAATCGATCGACCTGACAATCAAGCATCCAGGATTCATCCGTCCAGAAATAAAAAACCTGTATCCGATGAAACTTGCCCCCCAATTTATCTCGCGCAAGTCAGTCGATTTTAGATTTTAGATTTTAGATTTTAGATTTACCCCACAGATAAATCTGGGATCTTGAACTAGGGTCGAAAATTTTTATCTTTCCACGACAGGAGTACGTGGCAGCGTATCCGTTTTTGGGCTGGGTCAATGGTTCAAATCTCAAATCTCAAATCTCAAATCTCAAATCTCAAATCGATCGACAAATCCTGATGTAAACTAGGCATAAAAACCAAGCTTATCTGGTACTTATATGAAAAAAGTCCTTTACTGGTTGATGGGCGACAAGGCAGGCAGAACCATAGTAGGTGCGTGGAACTGGCTGTGGGGACTGCCAGTAGAATCAGGCGGCTAGGTGTCGGTGGCGGTAGCCGAAGAGTCGCTGCGATCGATGCAAGAATCAGTGCAAAAGCTAGCAGCAGCAGTCTCTACCCAAGTTGCAGCCTACCAGCGCGCCAAAACGAAATATGAAGAAAAAGTGGCGTTGCTGATTTACGGTATGAAACGTTAAATATGCCCGTCATAGAAAGCAGTATTCACAAAGCTTTTGGATTTTAAAGTTATTTTTTTCATACCCTGATTAAGCAACGCCGAAAAAGTTAGGGAAATGCAAGCCGTAGAGCGCCAAGCCATCACAGCCAAGCGCAACGGCAACGAAGAAGCAGCCCGCTTGGCAATGTCGAAGGTAATTCAGACAGAACAAATTCTGCCGCAATTAGAATCCCAAGTAAAACAAGCCGAAAAATACGTCAACGCTTCCAAAGACAAGCTAAATCGAGAACGGATGAAGCTGGAAGCCTACAAAACCGATATGCAAAATATGAAAGATATGGCCGAGATTAACCAAGCCCTCGGATCCATATCCCAAGTCAACAACGACCTCAGTATCGATTCAGCTCGATCGCAGTTTGAGCAAGCCAAAAACGCCGTCCACGGCCGCCACCTCAAACAGCAAGCTTTAGCAGAAATCTCTGAAAACCCCCAAGAAAGACTTCAGGCCGAATTAGAAAATATGACCTTAGACGATGAAGTTAATCGCAGGCTACAAATGTTAGACGACTCCAACAACAAAGAACTTCCCAGCTAAGGACAATTTTATGGCTAAGAGCGGGCCTCCCCCCATAGTTTTTATCCTGTTATTCCTCTTGCTAGCTGGTGGTGGCTGGTTCTTTTTTCTCAACAAACCAGCGTCGCAAGATGTTAGTAACAATCCCCCCCCTCCCACACCAGCAGGCGATGTTGTCCCACTTCCCGTCGCGCCAGTAGTCGGCGGCGCTTCGCCTGTTGCAGCTAGTTCCTTTGCGCTTCCAGCTTCTGTTCCTGCGGGCACGGCGGTGAGAATTGACGGTTCCACCAGTATGGTGACAATCAATCAGAACCTCAAGAACGGCTTTCAAGGCAAGTTTTCCGGCACGACAGTCGATACCAAAGCAAACGGTTCTGCAAAGGGAATTCAGGATTTGGTGGCGGGAACAGCCGATATTGCAGCGGTATCGCGACCTTTGACGGCTCAAGAACAAGGTCAGGGTTTGGCAGCGGTGCCCGTTGCCCTAGATACGATCGCCCTTGTAGTTGGCATTAACAACCCCTTCAAAGGAGGTTTAACCTCGGCTCAAGTTCAAGATATCTTTAAGGGAAATACTCAAGACTGGTCGAAAGTCGGCGGCCCGGCGGGTCCGATTAAAGTAATTAACAGACCGGCAGTTAGTGGCACTCACCAAACGTTTAAAGAACAAGTGCTCGGAGGTGGCGAGTTTGGCCGGGCGTCAAATATTACCACCCTCGATCGAGATGCGACAACTCCCCTGCTGCAAGCTTTAGGCAACAACGGCATAGGCTATGCGACTTTCGCTCAAGTAGCCAATCAGAGAACAGTGCGCGTTGTTCCCGTCAACGGTGCGACGCCGGATGCGGGTAACTATCCTTACAAGCGGCAGTTATACTACGCCTACAAAAATCCTCCTAGCCAAACAGTTAAGGATTTCTTGGGCTACGCGACTGCTTCGGAAGGACAAAAAGCTATGCTGGCCGGAAATTGAGCCTTTGCAAAGAATTCGCCAGAATAAATTCGGGCGCTACAGAAGCTTGCAAAGCGGTTTCAACCGCCAAACCATCTAACAGCACGACACGCATAAACACGGATACAGTGATGATAGTCAACTTAGCCAATTAGCTAAACAGTCCGATCGCTCGACCTATCCGTGTATCCGTGTCAAAATCCGTGTAGTGCTACTTTTTTGATTGCTGAACTGATAGGCTAATATTCGATGTAATTTAAAATTTAAGGTTTTTCTGTGAGCAAAAGTCGCGAACCAGTCGAAAGTTTACTTCTCTACTATTTATTCAAATGGTCAATTGTCAGCCCGATGCTGCACCTTTACTTTCGGGGCCGCATCTACGGTGCAGAAAATGTTCCGACAGAAGGGCCTGTGGTAGTAGTCAGCAATCACGCCAGCGATTTTGACCCGCCGATTTTGTCTAATTGCATGAGGCGACCGGTCGCATTTATGGCAAAGGAAGAGTTATTTAAAGTTCCTATTTTGAAGCAGGCAATTACGCTTTACGGTGCTTATCCAGTCAAGCGGGAAAGTGCCGATCGCAGTGCAATTCGCTCGGCGATCAACTCTTTGGAAAATGGCTGGGCGACGGGTGTATTTTTGCAGGGAACTCGCACGCCAGACGGCAGAATTACTGAACCGAAATTAGGTGCGGCGCTGATAGCTGCTAAGGCAAAAGCGCCGCTCTTACCTGTTAGTTTGTGGGGAACTCACGCGATTTCGTCGAAAGGTTCGGCAGTGCCGCGTCCGGTGCCGCTGACGGTGCGAATTGGCAAGCTAATTGAAGCGCCCGGTTCCTCGGATCGCGAGGAGTTGCAAGCGCTGACTCAAAGATGTGCGATCGAGATCAATGCGATGCACGATTTGGGGCGCTGATTTGCTTGGAGGATGTTTTGTATAACTTACGAAGAAAGCTGGTTTGATAGATAAAAAACATCGTTACAGGTTTGTAGTGAGAACGAAGACTCCTCGTTACAAACCTATTTTATTGCGATTGTACGATGCCTCTGACATAAGCAACAGCTAAGGGGGAAATTTTTTCTGTAACCGCTGCGATAACTTGGCGATCGAAGTCAGTCCAAACTCTGGGGCGATCGAACATACAAGGCTGCAAAACCCCCCACAATAAGCCGTCAGCACAAAGGTGAGCGTGGATCAAAGCTCGATGTCCGAACTCTTTGGCTTCAAAATCTTTGTTGACAACTTCAGGATTCGCTGTTTCAACATCCTCAACAAAAATCGACGGTTCAGTTCGCAAAGCTGCTGCAAACAAAGGGTCTTCTTCCCCTAAAGATTCGGGTTCTTTTTTCCATTCCGCGTCGCCAATCTCAGGAAAGTTCGAGTTACGACGCCAGCAGTAAGGTACTCTGCCTCTTTGCGTTTCAGGATTGCGGAGGTAGAGAAAGACCCGATCGCAATTTAACACCTCGCCTAAAGCCGGCACCAAAGCCGAAAAAACAGCATCCGGCGTTTTGCTGTCACTCAAAATTTGCTCCAGAACTTGCGGCAGAATTTGGTCGGTCATTAACTTTAGCTTTTGAATTTCATCTATTAATTTTAAACTACTCCTTCTCTTCTCTTCTCTTCTCTTCTCTTCTTTTACGCATTTGTCATCAGTGTCTTCGCGTTTCGTTAAATCGCTAGAGGAGACAAGTTTTAAAACCAGAGGGAATGGAAAAAATTTAAAACTTGCTCAATGCTTTCCTTTGTTTATTCCATTCTGGCTGGGCTGAAGTTAGCACCCGTATAACCGGTTGTCAGCCAAAGAATAGCCCTAGCGCCGTCGCGAACAGCTTTTTGCATCGGTTCGGGGGTTCGCCCAGACGGAACTGCCACAGGCTTAAAGGTAATGCCTCGACTACCGAGTACGATTTCGCCGATAATCTGAGCTCGCCGCATATGATCGTCAGAAGTGATCAGATACACGCTCTCAATCCCTCTAGCTTTCAATTCATCTACCAGGGTGGTAAAATTTGTTACCGTATCCACCGCTCTGTAGTCTAAGTGCAGGCGATCGGACTCAATTCCCGCTTCTGAAAATACCCATTCCGCGAACTCAGGATTGCTCCCAGACGACACCCAAATCGGCAATTCAGGGTGATCCTGAGCAAATTTGGCGGCAAACACCTCTCGCTCAGTAGCCCCACCTAGAACTAACAAAGCTTGGGGTCTCTGAAATTCGCTCTTAACCTGCTGATAGCCCAACCAACACGCCATCAAAAGTCCTACTAGGAACCAAAAACTGCGTGAAGTGTTCAAACGCTTGTAACGCTGCGTGTTTGAATTGATTCTTAACCACATCTAAACCTATAAAAATTTTATGTAACTGACAAAGGAACCATAACAAAAAATACCGCACCTATAGCCCACTAACAGGAATTAAAAATTAAAAATTAAAAAAGGGTCGGCGGATCATAGGATTTTAGATTTTAGATTTTAGATTTTAGATTTTAGATTTTAGATTTTAGATTTTAGATTGACTCTACGCTTGTGGTGCGGCTTCAATGGGGGATTTTAGATTTTAGCTTTCAGATTTTATACCAATCGCCTTGGCGGTTGGTATAAAATCTGGGAGCCAATTCCTTAGCGGATATGCAAAAAAGAGGGGCAAAACTTAAGCTTTCCCCTCCTGCTGTTAATTTTTCTTGATTTTTAACGGGACTGGCCGGGTTCGAACCGGCGACCTAGCGCTTCAGATTTGTGTGAGTTTCCCCACTCTCTGGACTATACCTTCACCATATGCTTGCAGCTTTTAGGTGGTGACCGTCTAGTCTCTAAACCTTCCTGATTTCCATATAGGCGATTGTTTAATCGCCCTGAACTCAGGCTTGGCTTGGTATTGCCTTAGAGTCATAGGAACCCATAAACTCTTTAGGTTTCACCAAATTTGACCACATTCACTCCTAGAGTTTCCTCGCAGGGTGCCCGATTCTTCAGGAGGCGCTTGCTCTATCCATCTGAGCCACAGCCCCAGTTGCTAAACCGTTTTGATTATAGCAGTTAATGTCGATTTTGATTTTTTTTTTCATGATTGCCGATCGCCAGTTGCGAGTTTCGCAGCGATGCGGGCCAAGTTTTCTGCTGCGGTGAGTTTACCAGCACCGTAACAGGCGCGCTGTCTCCATGCGGTGACAGGGAGATGTCCGGGGGGAGCATCTTCGTTGAAGGAGAGCTCGCTGTAATATTTCCAATTTTCCTTGACTCGCCAGCCGACTCGATCGCAAAATTCAGTATAGTTAGCCCCGGTACTTTCCCAAATCTGCTGCTGCACGCTCAACCCGAACCGCCCGCTGCTGTATTGTTGCCAAAGTCGGTCGATCGTGCGAAGGTCTGTAGGAGGAAAACTGTCAATATCGGCTGCACTCAGCCAACCTTCGTCTTCCCTGACAGCGATTTGCAGCAAGATTTCCCAAGTGTGTTCATCAGCTTTGCGCCATTTTCCAGTTTCTAATAGCTTTGTCAGTTGGCGGTAGTCCATCCCCACTTCCGAGATAGCCGCAGTTGACTCAGGTATGGCGCCGATTTTGTCTTCTAGTCGCAGTAGAGTGCTGACAATCAATTCGGGGTTTAGTTGTTCTAGGCGGTACAGAACCCATTCTAACTGAGATTGAATGTGTGTGCGGGCGATCGCACCTTGCTGCACTTCCCCCTGCAACTCATCAAATTTAGCTAACCAATTTTGTTGATTGCGGGCCAATTCCCACATTTGTTTTGCCCACTGCAATCTAACTTGTTCTTTTTTTAAATAAGTTTTGGAAGGCTTAGCACGTTGCGGGTAGGGAGTCAAATCCCAGCCGCAAATCGAGCAAAACTCTGCTTTTTCTTCTATGTATTCAGCACCGCACACTGGACAGTTAGACATATTGCCATCAATTCGGTTGCCAAGTAATTATATGACATCTGGTAAATTAACCATAATTCGATTAGGTACGCACTTCGCACCCTACAATTACAGTTTATCTGTAGTAATGTGCGCTTTTCGCACCCCAAAGTTAGAGTTAATTATACCGCTCTAACAAGGCAAGCGAATAGTAAACAAACTGCCTTGGCCCAACTCGGATTTTACCTCGATCGTGCCGCGGTGAGCTTCGACTATTTGGCGGCAGAGGTGTAGTCCCAAACCTGTACTGGACTTCTTATGAGTTCCCGAGCTAAACCTTTCAAATAACTTTGCTTGTTCGGTGGGAGAAATGCCGGCACCGGTGTCTTTGATGTCTATAATTACCCATGCCAGCGGTTGGTTTTTGAAGCTAGTATAAGCAGGGGAATTAGCAGCTTTTAAGCTGACATCTATTGAGCCGTTGTCGGTGAATTTAATTGCATTTCCGATTAAATTTGTCAGCAAACGGTGTAGCTCCAGACGATCGCCCGGATACTTCGCAATCGGTGCACTTTCTGCACTTTCTGTCAAGTCTAAATTTACCGACAAACCTTTAGCATCCGCTAGGGGAGCTAGTTCTTCAGCTACCTCAGTAATAAGCTGGCGCAAGTCCACGGCCGCGAAACTTAGGGATTTGCGGCCTGCTTCGTACCGATATACTTCCAGCAACATATTTACCATCGCGATCAGGTTTTTGTTGCTGCGAACCATCGTCCCGAAAGCGTCGCGCATGGGAAGGGAAATTTCTCCCAAAGCTCCCTGCTGCATTAAAGTTAGCATTCGATCGGCTGCTACCAGGGGTGTTCGCAAGTCGTGAGCCAGTCGGGAGACAAAATCTTCGCGCTGGAGGGCGATCGAATTGCGCTCGTCTACGCTGTGTTTTAGCCGCAGGAGCGATCGAACCCTCGCCAGCAGTTCGTCCATTTCGACTGGTTTGCGGATGAAATCGTCTGCTCCCATGTCCAATCCCTGCACTACGCTGGCACTGTCGTGAGCAGTGATCAGCAAAATCGGCATAAAGGGCAATTCCTTATTTTCTCGGATTCGTTTAGTGACTTCGTAACCATCCATTCCCGGCATCATCACGTCTAGCAGTACCAAATCCGGGGGTGACTTGTCAATTTGACTCAAGGCCGAAAAGCCGTTTTCTGCCGTGCTAATTTCGTAACCTTCTTCTTCCAGGATTGTCTGCACCAACAAAACATTATCTGGTGCGTCATCTACAACCAGAATCCGATCGGCTTTTGTGGCATTGGGAACAGATAAATAACTCATTTAATTGCTAGCCTGGAAATATTTTTTCAACTTTAATATGGTATCCAACCTATGATTTCACATTTTTACACTTGTTAACTCTGTCATAAGGAATATCTCACAACTTTATCAAATCTTTTTACTTTTTATCAGTCGGATGTAATATAATCTACTACTTAGTTGTCATCGTATGCACACCGTCCCAATCATCGGGCGGGGGTACTTCCAAATAGCTCAGGGATCGGTCGAGGTGAACTTCCACAGGTCGATCGCTGGGTCGCATTGCTAAAGCCGCTTCAAAATAACTAATAGCTTTCTGAAAATTTCTAGCAATATAAGCATCCCTACCGTTACTATAAAGTTCCAAAAACCGAACGGTTTCCCCATCAATGGGTTCAGAACTATTTTGCAGCAACTCGTAAATACCAACTGGTTGATTTTTGCCCTTAACCCGCACCTTGTCTAACTCTCGCACCCAAATTCCTTCGCGACACAAACTGTATGTAAATTCGCTCAAAATTATATCGCATCCGTACTCCTTTGTAAGCTGTTCCAATCGCGAACTCAAATTCACCGCATCCCCAATTACCGTGTAATCCATGCGCTTTTGGGAACCAATATTTCCCGAAACCACCTCTCCGGAACTAATTCCAATTCCGAAGCGAAATGGATCTTCGCCGGGGCGAGAATCATTAAACTCTTTCAAACGCCGGCGCATATCTAAAGCCGACTGCACCGCCATCCAACCGTGGCTTTCCGGGGGATTCAGCGGCAGGGGCGCGCCGAACACGGCCATTAAAGCATCGCCGATAAACTTGTCTAAAGTGCCTTCGTAGTGGAAAACGGCCTCCACCATCGTCTCAAAATATTCGTTCAGCAGGGATACCACATCGGAGGCTCCCAAATTTTCGGTCAGCGTGGTGTAGCCGCGAATGTCGGAAAATAAAATAGTCACTTCTTTGCGTTCGCCCACCATCAGGGCGCCTTCACCCAAGGCCATCACTTTATCTACGACTCCAGGAGTCAGATAGCGGTACATCGTATTTTTCATCCGCTTTTCGCGGCTGATGTCTTCGAGTACCACTAAACCGCCGCGCACGCCGCCCTCTGGATTGATCAGCGGGTTGACAGTCAAATTCAAACTACGTTCAATTAGTTTAATTCGAGAGGCGGGGATGGGTAGCGGACAATAAGGGTGATACAGGGCAGAATTTCGCAGCGCAAATAGAGATTGGGCATTAGCTAATTCTGCCAGCGCTACTTCCTCAGTCCACGCGCGGTTTTCTCCCCAAGCGTAATATAAATTAGGGTCAGTGCGATCGGGTACGGCCAGAATATAACTTTCTTCTTGTTCTTCTTCTTGTTCTTCTTCTTGTTCTTCTTCTTGTTCTTTTTGGGAATTTAACGTTTTTTCCACCAACAGTCCCACCGTTAAACTTTGTTCGGGAACGTAATGTCTGGCAGCATGGTTGAGACTGTCTTCGAGTCGAAATTGCAAATTTTCGATCGGCACAACTTCCCAAACATAGCGATTCACCAGTTTATCTTCCCAAATCTGGGGATTGTGTTTGCTTTTAGCTTGATTTACCGGACAGCCCAACAATTCTAGGGCTGCTTCGTTGATAGTTACAACTCGCCCCTGTAAATCGGTGGAAATTACTGCATCTGAAAGACTTTGCAGCATATCTTTTTGATACTGCTTTTCCACCATCACGTTTTGAAACAGTTGAGAATTTTGCAGCGCCATTCCCGCTTGGGAATTAAACGCTCGCAAAAACTCTTCGTCGGAAGGGGTGAAACTACCTTGGTTCTTATTAATTAGCTGAGTCACCCCGATCAGCTCACCTTTAGCGTTATGCACCGGCATACACAAGACAGTCCGAGTGCGGTATCCCGTTTGCCCGTCTGTAGAGGGGTCAAAGCGGGGATCGTCGTAAGCATCTGTAATATTTAGAGGTTGACCGGTCGAAGCCACGTAGCCAGCAATTCCCTTATTAGCAGGAATGCGGAGATCTACCATCGTTTTGCCGTCAGCCTTGGCGACTTTTGTCCAAAGTTCGTTGGTTTCCCGATTTAACAAAAATAGCGTGCTGCGATCGGCCTGCATCAAGTCGCGAGCTTGATCCATGACAGAGCGCAAAGTTGTTTCCAAGTCAAGACTTTGACCCAAAGTAGTGGTGGCTCTCAACAGTGCGGCAACCCCTCGCTGGTTGCGGGCGACGACGTAGAAAGACTGACAGCTTTCGAGAATAATCCCGATCGAATCTGCAAAAGCCTGGAACTGCTGTTCGTCTTCCTCGCTAAAGGGGGCATCTCCAGCTTTATTTAACAGTCTGACCACCGCCACGGGTTCCTGTTGGCTCTTGCTGCTAAAAATCGGCATACAGAGGATGGTCTCGATGTGGTAGCCCGGTGGTTCGTCTACTTCGGTATTAAAATACTCGTGGGATCGAGCTTCGGCGACATTGATCGATTTTCCGGTTGTTGCTACGTAGCCTAAAATGCCTGCATCCATCGGCAATCGCACTTCTACATCTTCGCCCGTAAGTGGATCGACTGTTTTGTGCCACAGTTGATTTTTGTTCGAGTCCACCAAAAAAATTGTTGTCCGGTCTGCTTGCAAAATTTGACCAATTTTCACAGTGAAGGCATCTAAAAGTTGCTCTAAGAGACTTTCGAGTGCTTCATTGTTAATCAGGTCCATCGCCCGGATAAATTGCTGAAATTCAGCCGTGATAAAGTCCAGCAGGCACACTAATTCAGGAACTGGCAAGCTCTTAACACGGGAGGTCAATGCCCCCATAAAATTGACTTGAGTCAGTGTAGCCAGAACGCTACCAGTATTGGAGAATGTCATGATTAACTGCTTGCTCAGATGGGTAGACTGACCGCAGGTCGATCTGCGCGAGATTCGGCGGCGGTGCAAACTCTTGAATTTGTTTGCAAGCGCATCGGCACTCGCTTGTCGCTTTGATGAATCGTGAGTTCAAAAGTGGCGCACGCAACTTCAGTTTGCTTGTTATGTATGCTCGATCGATCTTTTTTCCAACCTCGATACTGATGAGGGTTCGTCAATTCAAGCTGAACTTGAGTTCGCAAAACAGAAGGCCTGAAAATTAGGTTACAGGCTTTAGTTCGATCGACAGTGCAATGTAGATTTGACGTTCTGTGCTCGGCCCCAGCGCGCGGTGTTACTGTTTTAGCGCACTCGGCGACCGTATCCGGTCAGGTAAAGGGCGCTATGAAAGCAGCGCGCAAGGCATTCCTACAGAGCTTACTCATAGTTTAATGGTAAACGCAACAGCAGGATAGCGACGGTAATTTATGCAGCAAAAAAGTTCGATCGGTCTTTGAAAACATCCCTATTCAATACCAACTGACGATCGAACAGGGAAGCTAAGCTGGCGGTGATGTTTAAAGGTGCTACAGATCCTGACATTTAGGCCGCTCTGGGCACAGACTGGGCAAACACCACTGATTGATAGTAGCGCTGCAGTTGTGCGGCAGCAGCGGCCCAACCCCAGCGTTCAGCTTCTCGGCGAGCGTTGTGGCGCAAGGTTTCCCGTTCTTCGGGATTCGCCAACAGACGCTTGGTGGCGGCGAGTGCTCCTTCTTCGTCGGCGGGGTCAAATAAATATCCGTTAACACCGTCGGTGACGATATCGGGAATTCCGCCGCTGCGCGCCGCCACTACGGGCGTCCCCGCAGCCATTGCTTCTAGGAGCACTAAGCCCAGGGTTTCGGTGCGGGAGGGAAAAATGAAGGCGTCGGCAGATGCGTAAGCTCTTGCGAGTTCTTGCCCCTTGAGGTAGCCGACAAAATTGGTGGGTGTACCGGCAAAATATTGTTCGAGGGTTTGCCGATGCGGGCCGTCTCCCACTAAGGCGAGGCGGGCATCGGGAATCGCTGCGAGGACTGGTTTGATGCGTTCGATTTCTTTTTCTGCACCGAGGCGGCCGACGTACAGCAGCAGGGGACTGTCTGGGTTATTTGCAGAAAGGCGCGATCGCATTTCTCGACTTGCCAATTCCGGGACAAACATTTCAGTATCTACGCCCCGCTGCCACAAATCTACTCGCTCAATGCCGTGGGTTCTCAATTCTTCCACCATTGCTGTAGAAGTACACAGATTCAGTTCTGCTTGGTTGTGAGCACCTTTGAGCAATTCCCACAATAAAGGTTCGAGGACTCCAAAACCGTAATGGTGCAAATATTTCGGCAAATGCGTGTGGTAAGAAGCCAAAATCGGAATGTTGAACTTTTTCCCGTAATATATACCGCCCAATCCCAAAATAGCGGGATTGACAACATGAATAATATCCGGTTTAAACTGCTCTAATTGGCGACCGACAGCCGGAGAAGGCAGTGCCATTTTCAATTCCGGGTACATCGGCAAAGGCAAACCCTCCACACCGTAAACTCGTGCGCCTTTGTATTCTTTAATCCCGTAATCTGGAGAAAATATCAGAACTTGTTCGCCCGATCGCTGCAAGTGATCTACAGTGTGAATCAGGCGCGTCACAATGCCGTCTATTTTCGGCAAAAATGTTTCAGTGAACAGAGCAATTTTCATAAAAATAAGTTACTTAGGGAGCCGATAATCATAGCCAGAGGCCAAGGTCATCGGTAACAGGATACACTGTGTCGCGGGGAGTAAGTCATGGCGCGCGATCGGCTGCTTTTCTACACTTCTTCTTTCTGTTGCACTACCGCTAATTCCGAGCGAGAGGTTTTTGGGGTAAGATCCAAATTCCCTGAATGCGAATAGATAAAATTATCCCACCTAAAAGCAATCCCACACCTTTGGCAAAGCAATTAATTCTGTGAATTTCCTGTGCAGTTTTAGCAATTAACATTTCTTTTTCCGCAGCATAAGGCGCTTCGCTAACAGGCGCGGTAATTTTGATAACTCGCGGTTAGTGCAGCCCATTCCGGTATTAAATAATAATAACGAACTGCACTGGCTGAAAATCTCGGCAGAACAACGAAAAGCAACAGAATAATATTGCGAATTTCTACGACATTTTTTTCCAAAAAGCCAGCATTAAAAACCTTATGGATTTTTTTTAATTAACCGCAGAGGACACAGAGGACACAGAGAAAGAGATAAAAAAGATAGATTATCGTAATATACAGCAAACTCCATTCAGAACTTGCGAACCCTTCTCCTCTCTTCCCTTCTTTTCTCTTACTTCGCGCCCTTCGCGCCTTCGCGGTTCGTTAAAAAGCTCTTTCCCCGCAGGTAGAGGTCTGAACTTACTTCCAAGAAACCTTCGGCAAAATCTGGTTTTTATCGACACGGTGCTGATATTTTGTAGCAAAATTCAGCAGAGAATCGAGCAGGGAATCTGAGAGATAGTGCGGTTGCAAACCGAGGTCTAGCAAATTGGTGTTTTTGGCATTGAAATAATGTTCTTCTTTCTCGACTCTGGGATTTTCGATGTTGTTGATTTCTACTTTTAATCCCATTGCCATGCCTGCTTTTTGCACCAAGGAGGCTAAGTCGCCGACGCTGAATTGTTCGGTGAATTGGTTGAAGACGCGGAATTGTCCGGCTTCGGCGGGGTTGGCTAGAGCCAATTCCACGCACCGCACGGTATCCCGAATGTCTAAGAAGCTGCGGGTTTGTCCGCCACTGCCATAAACTGTCAGAGGATGACCGATCGCAGCTTGGATGCAAAATCTGTTCAATGCTGTCCCGAATACTCCGTCGTAGTCCAAACGGTTGATCAACAGTTCGTCCATGCCGGTTTCATCTGTGAGCACGCCGTAGACTACGCCCTGATTTAAGTCGGTGGCTCTTAAACCCCAGATTTTGCAAGCAAAATGGATGTTGTGGGAGTCGTGGACTTTTGACAGGTGGTAGAAACTGCCTGGTTGTTTGGGATAGGGTAGTGTATCCTTGCGACCGTTGTGTTCGATCGTGATGTAGCCTTCTTCAATGTCAATATTCGGCGTGCCGTATTCGCCCATTGTCCCTAATTTCACTAGGTGACAATCGGGGAAGTCTTCGCGGATGGCGTACAGCAGGTTGAGTGTCCCGACGACGTTATTGACTTGGGTGAGGACTGCGTGTTCGCGATCGATCATTGAGAAAGGTGCCGAACGCTGTTCGCCGAAATGGACGATCGCCTCTGGTGCAAATTTTCTCATGCTTTTGCTGAGAAAATCGTAGTTGGTGATGTCACCGACGAACAAGTCGATCGACTTGCCCGTTAAATCTTGCCATCGCTGGAGTCGTTGCTGAATCGGTGCGATGGGAGTGAGGGTGTCGCTGCACAGTTCCAGATCCCAGTGCCGCCTCACGAAGCTGTCGAGGATGCCAACTTCGTAACCTTTGTTAGAAAGGTAGAGTGCGGTTGCCCAACCGCAATAGCCATCGCCACCAATAACCAGGACTTTCATAAATCAACGGTGAATCTTGCTTGCCAATACTGGGTTAATGTACCAGGTATTGGTGCATTCTGAACCTTTAATAAGCGCGTGTTCGCCCAGGAAGGACTCTGTTTTTTTGGATTAACCCGGAATTTCGTCGGCGAAACTGGCCCGGCGGGTGAATTCAAAGGGGCCAGCCTGGGCTCCCCAGACGTGGGCGTCGGTTTCTGGGTCGCGCCCGCGATCGTGGCTAATAAATTTGTCTTGGTCAATCTCGAATTCGCTGTCTAGATAGGTTTTTTTGCCCTTTCTGACCACCATGCAGCCTTTTCCGGGTTCGACAGACCCTTTGAAGCTGTTGCCCGTCCACTGCGTAATAAAGGTGCAGCCAGGAAGTAGAGTCAGTTGTTCTTTTTTGATTTCTTGCAGCCGTTGCGGGTCGCGGGCCGCGCCGTAGAATTGTTCTTCGTTTTCTATGGCATAATTTTCGATGTCGATTCGATCGCCCACTGGGACTAATTTCAAAACTCGGACTCGGTACGGTACGTGCAGTTCAATATCGTAGGCTTGTTCTAGGTACAAGCTGATCCCATCCAGAACTTCGATCGGCAAAGGCCTCATGCAGACGCGGATGTGGGCGAAGAATGGCGGGTTTTCAAAGGCTTGGGCTTGGTTGCTGAAGTCGGCGGCCATCCAGCGGGCGAGGGTGACGATATCGGTGGAATGAGACATATCGATTTTCGATTTTAGATTTTAGATTTTGGATTGAGGGAGTAGAAGTTATTTTAGGGGATAGCGGGCGATCGGCTATTACTCTCAAGATATTGTTGATAAGCTGCCCTCACTCCTCCAAACAACTTGATCGAAATAAGTCTTGGAGCGTCCAACCCCTCTTCTGGGCTAGTTCTCGAATCCGCAGTCTCACGTATCTGATCGCCCTTATCGAAAAACTGGGTCTAAAGCCCCGTCCTTCTAGGACGGCTTTTCCTCTTTAAGTTTATCAATCCAGCCCTCTATAAGTTGGGTCATTGTTTTTTCTTTCTGTTTGGCAATTCTCCGCAACTTCTCTAGCCGACTCACGGCAATGCGAATACTTAATCTTTCTCTGGTCATTTGGCTACCCAATTGCTACCCTATTATGTGATCATGGTAAGCATGAAAGCAAGATATCAGTACCGTTTCTATCCAACAAGCCAACAGCAGCAGAGCTTAGCTCAGTTGTTCGGTTGCGTTCGTGTTGTTTATAACGATGCTCTTGCAATCTGCAAACAATCTCAAAAGAAGCCTAAATCGGCCCAACTCCAAAAGATTGTTATCACTCAGGCAAAAAAGACTCAGCAAAGAGCTTGGCTTAGTGAAGTGTCGGCAATTCCTTTGCAGCAGTCGGTAGCTGATTTAGAGGCAGCCTTCAAGAATTTTTTCGATTCCTGTAAAGGTAAGAGAAAGGGGCAAAAAGTTGGCTACCCTAAATTCAAAAAACGCACCTCTAGTCAGTCAGCTAGACTAACTCGCGGTGGGTTTTCAGTCAAGGGGCAGGGTGTTTATTTAGCAAAGATGGGTATTGTCAAGCCGATTTGGTCTAGAGAGCTACCGTCAGAGCCTAGCTCAGTTACGATAATTAAAGACTGCGCTAACCGCTATTTTTTGAGCTTTGTAGTAGAAGTAGAACCCGTTCAACTCGACGCCAAAAACCAAAGTGTCGGGATTGACTTGGGTATTAAAACTTTTGCTGTGATGAGCAACGGTGAAAAAGCTGTAAGCCCCTGCTATAAAGCGGTAGACCGCAAGGTTCGCCAACTTCAGCGTAAGTTAGCGCGTCAACAGAAAGACTCTAAACGAAGAAGAAAAACCCGTATTCAAATTGCCAAACAGCACAACAAGATTGCTGATACTCGCAAAGATTTCTTGCACAAACTATCAACCAAAGTAGTTAGCGAAAACCAAACTATCGTTTTGGAAGAGTTGAATGTATCAGGAATGGTTAAAAACCGTAAACTGTCTAGAGCAATTAGCCAGCAAGGTTGGAGAGAGTTTAGGGTCTTAGTTGAGGCAAAGTCGGAAAAGTATGGACGTGAGTTCGTAATTATTAGTCGATGGGAACCTACAAGCCAAACTTGCTCTGATTGCGGATATAAATGGGGAAAAATTGATTTGTCTGTGCGTTCTATACTTTGCCTAAATTGCGGTACAGAACACGACCGAGATGAAAACGCTTCGGTAAATATAGAAAAAGTCGGCCTGGGGCATCGGCACGACTCTAAATGTACGTCGAGACAGAGTAAGACTACCGGGCGTAGCGTCCGTCAATGAAGCGTAAAGAATCCCCACGCCTTCAGGCTGGGGAGTATGTCAACCTATGATACCAACATCCAAGCCCAAATTAAACACTCATCCCTGGTGTATCGTGCGACAATTGCCAAATATGCAGCGATTGGTGGTTGCTCGGTTCCACCGTCGGGGCGATGCGGAGGGATATATCCAGATTTTACAGCGGTTGTTGCCGACGGCTAAACACGCGATCGTTTTTGATACGACTGGGGCTGAGAAATTGCCACAAGTGCGATCGACTCAATTAGAACGCATCTTGTAATTAATCAGGAGCATCGAATTTTACAACAAGTGCGATCGCTCTTTCCTTAAATTCACTTAACAACGGATAAGCTACAATATTCCAAGAGTATCTGAGAGCTGTTATTCCTATGAATACTCAATTAATGGTAAAACCTTCTTCTTTGATACCCCAAGGCATCAAAATGGTAGAATTTGGGAATATTTACTTATTCAGATTTACCGACGATATCCAATCTCGCATGGAAGAACTGCTAGAGAGAAAAAGACTAGATTTGTTAACTGTCGATGAAATTCCCGAATTAGCTGGCATCATCGAACTATCCCGAATTTTTACCTTGATTAACGCCCAACTTTCCACTCAAGCTAAATGGTGTCCGATCGCACTCGACAATTTATACGACAACGAGCTAAATATCTCTGCGAATACTGCCACTCTCCAGAATATCTAAGCCCAGATCGCTTTACCATAGATCATCTCATGCCCAAATCTCTAGGCGGATCTGATGACAGTGAAAATTTAGCATTAGCTTGCCGTCGCTGCAACGAACGCCACTACAATTTTACCAACGGAATTGACCAGGAAACTCAGCAAGAATGTTTATTATTTAATCCTCGTCAGCAGCAGTGGTCAGAACATTTTATCTGGACAGCAGATGGCCTAAATATTGTCCCTAAAACTCCCATAGGTCGAGCAACTTGCAATCGGCTTGACCTTAATGATGAACGTTATGATGAAGAGGATTCGATTCGGCGATCGCGCAGGTTTTGGGTAGAAGGTGGTTGGCATCCACCTGCTGAAGATGCTCGTCAATTAGAATAAGCACGATCGTTCAATCCAAAAGTTTTATGAAATGAAGCATTTGCGCCGTCAATCTACAGATAAACCTAGAGATTTTTGGCGCAAATACGTTGTCGAACTGATACTTTTGCCAGAGATTAAATCCTCTGGTTGAAACATCTAAATTAGCAAATTAGATGAGTTTGACAGCCCGCAGACCAAACATCAGCACTGTCGCCAAGCCGATCATGCCGCCAAAGATCCCAAAATAAGTTATTGCTCCGCTAAGAGTCATGGCAATTTCTCCAAAACAATCAATAAAAAGACATATAAGAACTATAATCTAAAATCTAATATCTAAATTAGATAAATATGCAATCCATAATTAAAGTTGACTTGGGGCCACAATCTTACAATGTTTGCGTGCGATCGGGCGGTTTAGACGAACTCGGCAGTCTGATGGGCGATTTAAGTTTGGGCAAAAAAGTGCTGCTGGTGTCGAATCAGTCGATTTTTCGGCAGTACGGCGAAAGAGCAACAGCAGCCCTCGAATCAGCCGGTCTGGAAGTCAGTAGCTGCATTTTACCACCGGGAGAACAGTACAAAACTTTAAATTCGGTACAGAAAATTTACGGTGCGGCTTTGGAAAACCGCTTAGAACGTTCCTCGACAATGGTGGCTTTGGGCGGCGGGGTGGTTGGCGATATGACGGGTTTTGCGGCGGCGACTTGGCTGCGGGGAATTAATGTCGTGCAGGTTCCGACTTCGCTGCTGGCGATGGTTGATGCTTCTATCGGCGGCAAAACGGGGGTAAATCATCCTTTAGGGAAGAATTTAATCGGGGCTTTTCACCAGCCACGTTTGGTTTTGATTGACCCGGATGTACTCAAAACTCTGCCGGCGAGGGAGTTTCGGTCGGCGATGGCGGAAGTCATCAAGTACGGGGTGATTTGGGATGCTGAACTTTTCGGGAAGTTGGAGAATTGCAAGCGTTTGGATCAAATGCGCTATGTGAAGGCGGATTTGTTGGCAGAAATTTTGAGCAGGTCTTGCCAAGCTAAGGCTGAGGTGGTCAGCAAAGACGAGAAGGAATCGGGTTTGCGGGCGATTTTGAATTACGGACACACCATCGGTCATGCTGTGGAAAGTTTGACCAATTACAAGGTGATCAATCACGGGGAAGGAGTGGCTATCGGCATGGCTGCGTCAAGCCGGTTGGCTGTGGAGTTGGGAATGTGGGATGCTGAGTACGATCGCCGCCAGTCTGCTTTACTTGAAAAAGCGGGTTTACCTGCCAAATTGCCGGCGGGTGTGGATGTTGAGGAAATTTTGCATACTTTGCAACTGGACAAGAAGGTGCAGGATGGCAAGGTGCGGTTTGTGCTGCCGGTGCGCTTGGGTGAGGCTGCTGTGAGCGATCGGGTGGATGGGGATTTGATTATACAAGTTTTGAAGGAAATGCTTTAGATTCTCGTTTTTGGGGGTGTTTAACCGCCGCTGAACGCTGATTCACGCCGATCGCCCAAGATTTTTTTTCTTTCAATCGGCGATCGGCGGTTGAGTTTAGGATTCGCTGGATCGCGAATTAATTTCCTCCAAGATTTTCTCTACTCTGTTAGCAGCTTGAGTTCTACCTTGCTTGATAAATAACTCCTTAGCTTTTTTGAGGCTGGCTACCGCCTCCGCTTGGTTTTCCTTGTCTCCTTGCTGGTACAAACCGACTCCTAAATTGTTTAAAGCATCGGGATATCGATCGTTAATTTTAACGGCTTGTCTCCACTGAACAATTGCCTCGGGCAACTGCCCCTGACTTGCCATCGCCACGCCTAAATCGTTGTGAGCTTTGGCGTGCTTCGGGTTGACTTCAATTGCTTTTTGGAATAGAACGATCGCCTCGCTCATTTTACCTTGCCCCGACAGCATAGTTCCCAACTTGTAATAAGCATCCGCTTCTTTGGGATAGCGAGCGATTAGTTGTCGGTACAAAGCTTCGGCATTGACAGCGTTTCCTTGACCGTAAAGGTCGTTGGCAGTTCTCAAACCCACGGTGTAGCCTTTACCTACAACTTGGCACTTTTTCTCGGAGTTGCCTTCCTGCTTGCAAATCCTGAGTTCGTCTCCCTTCATCTCGTAGGACATAACTTCCCGAACAGCAGGGCCTCGGCGTGGGGGCTGCAAGTTCTGCGACTGCAAGTTTTGCGAGAGTTGCAGGGCGATTGTCTCAGCCCCGGCCGGTTCGGCCACTGCGACACTCCAGATTCCTGCACCCACCAAAATGCTTGGGGCAATCCACCTCAAAGGTTTTAACCAGGGAAACTCTCGATCGTTTTTCATGTCTTTTGTCGAAACGTGTTGTTGATATCCTGGGTTTCACTAGGGCCGTAAGAGTCGGAGCCGATGGGGCCCACCCGATGAAATAGTTAGTTATTAACAGTCGAGATATTTTAGCACTGCGGGGCCGAGTTTGAGTTAAATTAGAGTAGAATTTCGATCGATTCTCAGTCAACCTTAGCAGGAAAATAGAAATGGGGCAGTCTATTCTTACCATGCTCTTTGCGCTCATCCTCGGCTACGCTGTTAACTCCAGCGTCAAAATAGTCAGCGGTGGCGACGAAGCTTTAGTGGAACGTTTGGGTCAATACAAGCGCACCCTCAAGCCAGGATTCCACTTTATCAGTCCCCTGGTCGAAAAAGTCGTCTGCGTGGACACAACCCGTGAAAGAGTTTTAGATATTAAACCTCAGTCAGCAATCACGGGAGATAATGTGGCTCTAGAAGTCGATGCCGTGGTGTATTGGCGGGTTGTGACTTTAGAGAAAGCTTATTATGGAATAGATCAAATTGAAAATGCGATCGCCAACTTAGTTTTAACCACGTTTCGCGCTGAAATTGGTCGATTGCCAATGCAAGACATCTTGGGTTCCCGAGATGACATGAATAAAAAGTTACTCAAGAAGTTAGACGAAGCTACTCAACCTTGGGGCGTCAAAGTAATTCGCGTAGAAATTCAAAGCATTACACCTCCGAAAAGGGTGCAAGAAGCTATGGAATTGGAGCGCGCCACTAAGAGCGAGTGGCAAGCAATGGTCAATAAGGCGATCGGCACTAAGGAGTATATGAGGCTCTTAGTTGAAGCTTTAGACTCCCATCCCAATAGCAAGCAAGTTTTGAATTACTTAGTAACAGAAAAATACTTGGATGCTCAACAAAAATTGGGCGAAAGCGACAATGCCAAAATTCTGTTTATGGACCCCAGGAGCATGACAGAAGCTTTGGGCGAGCTGATGGGTTCTATGCCCGATGTGATTCATTCTGAGGGCGGGGAAATGAAAGTTATTGATACTCCCACTTCTCAAGACTGATTTCTGAAGATAGCGTCGGCAACCAGACAAACATCGTGCATTTCTCTGACATCGTGAACTCGCAAGATATCTGCCAAATTTGCGATCGCACCTGTACAAGCCGCCGCTGTCCCCCAAACTCTTTGTTTCGCTTCTGGCTGATTCAAAATGTGACCGATGAAGCTTTTTCGCGATACTCCGACTAAAATCGGACAGTTTAAAACACGGAATTTTCGCAACTCTCGCAGAATTTCTAAGTTTTGACTGTAAGTCTTGGCAAAGCCAATACCAGGGTCGAGAATTATTTGAGATTTGTCAATCCCCGCCGCCACTGCTGCAGCAATTCGACTCTCGAAAAATTCCCCAATTTCCCCGATTAAATCCCGATAATCTGTCATTTGTTGCATCGTCTGGGGAGTTCCCCGAATGTGCATCAAAATTATTGGCACTTTTAACTGAGCAACCGTTGACAGCATTTCCGAGTCAAAAGTCGCTCCCGAAATATCATTGATGATATCAGCTCCCGCCTCTACCGCAGCTTTCGCAACCTGCGCTCTGGTAGTATCGACTGAAATAGGAACTGAGGCAAAAATATCGGCTTTTTGTCGCAGTGTTTGTACTACAGGTATAACGCGATCGATCTCATCTCCTAATGATATTTCCACTGCACCGGGCCGAGTAGATTGACCGCCAATATCAATAATATCAACTCCACATTTTACCATGTTTTCCGCTTGCGCCAAAGCAGATTCTATGGTATAGAAATCTCCGCCGTCACTAAAACTGTCAGGGGTTACGTTCAAAACGCCCATTAAATAAGTGCGTTTTCCCCAATCAAAAACTTTATTTCTAATGGTAATTTTTTCTGGGTTATTTGTCATGGCGATCGTGGGATTTGATATCTGACTGAACGCACGGGTAGCCAGAAACCGGGTTTTTTCACGACAATATTTCGTTTCCACCCACAGATTCTGTAAAAAACCCGGTTTCTTTGAGTCTTAATGCGTCCAAGACTGTTCAACCAAAACTCAACCAGCTAAAAACAGTATCAACTGTCAATTCTAATTCAATTTTATCAATTATTGGCAACCGAGCTGCACCTTTGTACAGTTCTACTTTTTGTCCTGGAAATACTGCCAAAATACTCTCTTCTTCTGGATCTAGTAACCACCCCAACTCAGTGCCGTTTCGCGAACAGTGGAGTAAGTTACTCAGCACTTTTGTTTGGCTTTGGTTTGGAGACAGAATTTCTATCGACCAGTCAGGATTAATGTCAAAGCGGTTAGCAATTCTACCCGACGGCAAAAAAGGAATTCTTTCCCATAGGAATACTGCTACATCTGGCACGATTGATGCCTCGCCAAAAGTGCAGCGCAACTCGGGAAAAGCATTGGCAATTTTCCGAGTTTTCGCTACTTGATTGATAGTCTTGCAGAGTTCACCTTGAAGTACGCTGTGTTCACCTTGAGGCATCGGCTTCTGAATGATTTCTCCCTCAAGAAATTCTGAGGCCGGTTCAGTTTCAGGAAGTTTGAGGAACTCGTCTAAGGCGGGTTTGGGTTTAACGATCGCAGTCATAGGTTAATTCTCCCGATCCGAGAAACACTGAACGGCACATCACAATTGTAGGCGATCGCTGTTTAATTCCCGCTGCCTTGTTCCAATTACCAATTAACAATTACCAATTAGCAATTAGCAATTACCTAATTACTGATAATTGACAATTCGAGCAAAACTCGCAGCTTCCAAACTCGCACCGCCTACCAGAACCCCGTCAATCTCAGGCATCGCCATAACTTCATCAATATTCTCCGGTTTAACAGAGCCACCGTACTGAATTGGCACGTCAGGATTAGTCAATTTACTGCGAATCAAACCAATAACTCGGTTAGCTTCCTTCGTTTCGCAAGTATCGCCAGTGCCAATGGCCCAAATCGGTTCGTAAGCAATTACCAATTTCTGCTGGTCAACACCAACCAAATCTTTTGCCAACTGAGAAAAAATGTGAGATTCAGTTTCCCCTGCATCTCGCTGCTGCTTGGTTTCCCCAACGCACAGAATCGGAATTAAATCGTATTTCTGAGCAGCTTTCAGCCGCAAATTCACCGTTTCGTCAGTTTCCCCAAAATATTGGCGCCGTTCGCTGTGGCCGATGATGACATAACGGACACCAAGTTCACTAAGCATTGGCCCGGAAATTTCCCCAGTAAAAGCTCCAGACTCTTGCCAGTGAACGTTCTGAGCACCGAGTCTAATCCGGCTGCCGTGCAAATTTTTCGAGAGGACAGCCAAGGAAGTGAAGGGAACGCAAAGCACGACTTCCCGTTCCTCTGGGGTTTCCGTCAGGCAGGACATGAATCCTTGAAGAAATTCTAGGGATTCAGTCCTAGTTTTGTACATTTTCCAGTTGCCAGCAATAACTATTTTCCGCACGGGTGACTCAGTAGCTCTGTGAACATCAAAATCAGGCAAATTATAGTGTAAAGCTTTAGGGTACATTTCGAGCCCTTATTGCCCAAACTCAATACGAGCTTGCTCAACTAAGTCAACGGTGACGACTTCGGTTTCGGCTTCGCGGGCCAACTGCTCGATGCGGACGCGAGCTTGTCCCCGGACAAAATAGGGAATATTTTTCAGCTTCGCCTTGGCTTCTGGCGTCCATTTTAAATCATCGGAAAATTCGGAATCGGGCATGGCGTTTTGAGCGATCGACTACAAGCCTTCATGTATCAGGCTTTGATGGAAAGCCTGGATGTATTAAATTTACCACGAGTTGCGATCGCCCCACACCTTCTCACTTTGCCTTAAATTTGTTGCCTAAAATAGCCGACGCCTCTTGTAAAAGCTGATTCTGCTCTTGTCGAATTGCCTCCAACCTTGTCAAAATATTAGCAAGTCGTTCTTGAGACTCCAAACTGTTTGATTCAACTCCCCTCACTTGTAAAGCTGAATTATTGTTGTATTCTAGATTCTTTGAAACCAAGGAGTTTACAGCCACTCCACCGAAATTACTTACAGATTTAGAGCCGAAACTCAAAACCCCTTGCATAAATTTTACAGGGCTTTGCAGAACAAATAACCATCCTCCAGCAAAAAATCTACTTAAAGCCTGAAAAAGACCCAATATAATGAATACAAATAACAGTATCACTGCTAAAGATATCAGCGGATGACTCACCAACCAGAAGACTACAGGGTGAGAGTCAATCCAATCTTTAACAGTACCATTGATAGCATTTTTGATGGCATCTGAAGCGGCATCGCTCATATTTCCCGCCTTGTTAATGCTATCTTCTAATGAAGCCTTAGCCTTTTCTGTAGCTTGATTTACACTCTCTACAGCTTGGCTAGTGCTTTGATTCAGAGTATTGAGCGCAGAGTTAGTAGTTTGATTAATAGTTTCTTTAGCAGTTGCCGCGGACTGAGAAACAGCATTAACAGCTTTGTTGGTACTTTCACTGACGCGACTAACTGCTTGATTAGCAATTTCCGATATAGAAAGTCTCGCTTTTTCGGTTTTCTCCGCTACATTACCTAAAGCATTGTTCGTAGCTTGATTAACAGTATTAACGGCAGAATTTGTAGTTTGAGTAAGAGCTTCTTTTGCCTGAGACGCAGTTTCGGAGAGAGAATATTTAGCTTGTGCTGTTGCTTCTGAAGTAGAATTCACTGCTTTTTCGACTTGCTCAGTCCAAACTTCTTTCGTTTTTTGAAAGCTTTGAGAAAAATCCGGCAGTGCTACTTCCATAGTCAGTGATCTCCATTAAGTTAATTTACTGTTTCCAGTGATTATAGTATAGCTTCTATTTTTAATAAGTAGGTAGGCGTAAAAAAACCAAATCATGTTAAGATAAGTAAACACTCAAGATTTGATTTACAAAATCAACAAA
>NZ_JAUBOQ010000062.1:14347-34365 GCF_036700325.1 Microcoleus sp. Z1_B2 | reverse complement strand
GCTATGAATGCCCATTCTTGTGACTACTTTCCTATGCCTGACCTCATTCCCGAATTTCAGACCTGAATCCTTACGATTTTAGATTGACCCCACAGATAAATCTGGGAGCTTTAACTACGGTCTAAAATTTTGCTCTTTCCACGACTCCTGTACGTGGCAGCGTATCCGTTTTTGGGCCTTGTCAATGCTTCAATTCTAAAATCTAAAATCTAAAATCTAAAATCTAAAATCGATTGATCCCGCCTGCGTAAGTTGTACAGGTGAAAATACTGAGGTTTTTGTCGCCCTCATCTATCCGTGTAATTGCCATCACAAAAAAGTTCGCCAAATGTCACATAATTTCTGCTACTTACAGCACAACTTTAGAAGGGGATCGCGGTTTATAATATAGATAACTAGAAAAAAAGGTTTTCAAGCGAGGTTAAAGCAATGGTAGCAAATTCAAATTTTTTATATCCTCAAAATCGTTATTACGGTGAAGTAAAGCCAGAGAATTTAGTATTTAATGCGAATTTACAAGAGTTTTCTCAGCGAGTGGGTTACATCAGTTCCTTGACATCTAACGGTAAAATCTCTGTGGAACAGGCATTTACTCAGATCCAAACACTCTGGGAACAGGTGGAAAAGTCGAAAAAGCAGTTGGGAATTGGCGAACATCCATTTTCAGCTTGAATAATTAGCGCTTGGCTTGGAAGTTGAGTTACACGCCATTGATGCCGATCGATTAATCGAGAGCTTAAGATCAAAAAGTAGCTAGTGGCGATCGACCTTTTTGCCTATGAGTTCCGATTTAGTACCTCTCCTTCCCAAAGTATCCGTCGGCCGCCGCGCCGCGGCCCTCTGCATCGACGGAATCGCAGTTTGGCTACCCAGTTTGCTTCTGGGTACTAATGCGATCGTCCAAATCATATTTTTTGTTTTGCTGTGGCTGATCATGCGCGTAGCCATCGTCAGGAAAAACCAAGGCCAAAGTCTCGGGCGCTGGGCATTGGACATGAAAATTGTCGATCCCAGATTCCAACGGACTCCCGGAGTGCAAAAACTGTGCAAGCGCGAGGCATTGCTGGGCTTTTGCGCGGCCTTAGCCTTCGCAGGTATAGGTGGACTCACATCTACCAACGCCGCCGTCTTGCTGCTGATGCTGCCCCTGGCGATCGACTGTAGCGTAGCCCTCACCTCCGCCGAAAGGTTTCCCCAAGCTTTCCACGATCGCATCGGCGGGACGATCGTAGTTGGAACCCGCCGTGGCTACTCCCTCGACATCAAAGTTAGAAGATTGCTTGACCAAGTGCAGAGCAATGTGAGAAGATAATAAATTGTGTTTAAATTAGTCGAAATTTATTTAGAATTATGGCTAAAGGCGTCCGCATCATAATTACTCTAGAGTGTACTGAGTGCCGTACAAACGTAAGCAAACGCTCAAAAGGCGTGTCTCGGTACACCACCACCAAGAACCGTCGCAACACGACGGCGCGGCTGGAACTCAAAAAGTTCTGCCCCCATTGCAACAGCCACACTGCCCACAAAGAGATCAAGTAGCGATTAGTCATTAGTCCTTAGTCATCAGTCATCAGTTGTTGGCAATTGATATTGATCGGCGAAAAGCAGATAATTAACCAATGCTTTCCTGACGGCTAGCAACTAACGGCTAATAACTAAAAACTCACAATCAACAGTCAACAAACAACAGTCAACAAACAACAAACCATGACTTACTTTCGCCGGCGCGTTTCGCCCATCAAACCAGGAGACCCGATCGACTACAAAGATGTAGATTTGCTCAAAAAATACGTCACAGAACGCGGTAAAATTTTGCCCCGCCGGATTACCGGTTTGACGGCAAAACAGCAGCGAGACCTGACCAGAAGCATCAAAAGAGCAAGAATTGTAGCTTTGATGCCCTTCGTAAACCAAGAAGGTTAACAGGATTTGGGATTTTGGGTTTTAGATTTTGGACTGGGAATAAGACTTGCGCGAGAACAACGTCTTTCTGTCATTAATAGTGCAGCAAGAATGCAGCGAAATAATCGCGAAATAAGATTAAGAGTCGCAGCAGCGCAAGTCTTAATCACAAGTCAAAAGTTAAAAAAAAAGCAAGAATAAAGAAAAACTTTTTAGATTTTAACTTTCACAATTGACCAGAAAAATTGCCAACATCCAAAATCTAAAATCGCAAGCTCGAAACTCGATAAGTGGCTACTGTAAAAATCCAAAATCTCAAATATAAAGCTGGCAAGTGGAGAAGGGAACGTTAGTAGAATTTAGAGTGCACGGCGACCGCCGTCTGGCAGTTGCCGATCGCCCCGACGGCAAGAAAAACTGGGTCGTGGTAGACGAAAACGGTCAACCGCACAGCATACCGCCCAAACAAATCAGCTACGAAGTAGTCGGAGAAACTTACAAACCCTCCGACATTCCCAAATTTCTCAAAGAAGTAGAAGCCTACTCAGATCCGTCGAGTTTGGAAGTCGCTTGGGAACTTTTAGTCGGTGACGGAGAAACAGCAGATCCCGAATCCCTGGCAATGCTGCTATTTTCTGAGAGTAGTGCGGCCCAGTGTTACGCGGCGTACTGTTTGCTGTCAACAGATAAACTGTATTTCAAACAAAAGGGCGATCGCTACGAACCGCGATCGGCAGCCCAAGTAGCCGAAATCAAACACCAGCAAGAAGTAGAACAGCAGCGACACCAAGAATCCCAAGGATTTTGGGATCGAGTCAAACAGCGGCTGGCAGGGGAAAATGTAGATTGGGAAAATAGCGATCGAACTCGCCTCGACGCCCTAGAACGCTTTGCCATCCTCGGAGAAGAAGCAACGCACCGCACCCCAGCCTTAGAAACTTTAGCCAGCTTACAACGATCCGAAAACCCCGAAGCAGCCTTTAGCCTCCTAGTCGATCTAGGCCTCTGGAGTACCCACGAAAACCTGTTTTTGCGGCGAAGCCAAATTCCCCTACAATTCTCCGCAAAGGTATTAGAAGTGGCCCAACGCTGCCTAGAAAATCCCCCCACCGACTCCGACACAAATCGTCTCGATTTAACTCACCTCAAGGTTTACACGATCGACGACGAAAGCACCACCGAAATCGACGACGGCCTCAGCTTAGAATTCCTCGAAAACGGCCAGCAGCGGATCTGGATACACATCGCCGATCCCACCCGCTTGCTTTCCCCCGGAGACGAACTCGACCTCGAAGCCAGAAAGCGCACCACTACGGTTTACCTGCCCACGGGAATGATCTCCATGTTTCCCCCAGCTTTGGCAACCGGGCCGATGAGTTTAATTCAAGGCAAAGAGTGCAGCGCCCTCAGCTTCAGCGTCACCTTAGACGAAATCGGCGCGGCTCAAGATTACAGCATCCACATCAGCACCATAAAACCCACCTACCGCTTGACATACGATGACGTAGACGAAATGCTGGAGTTGGGAATCGAAGCAGAACCAGAAATAGCAGCGATCGCCTCTGCGGCCAAACTGCGCCAAAAATGGCGGGAAGCCCAAGGCGCAATCAGCATTTTTATGCCCGAATCCGTCATCAAAGTCAACGGCGACGACATCAAAATTCACGTCATCGACGACTCCACCGCCCGGATGCTAGTAGCCGAAATGATGATTTTAGCCGGTGAACTAGCCGCCCGCTACGGTCAAGCTCATAGCCTGCCCATACCCTACCGCTATCAGCCACAGCCCGAACTCCCTCCCGATGAAGAACTGCTAGCCGTTCCTGCTGGCCCTGCCCGCGCTTGCGCCGTGCGTCGGTGTATGCCCCGCAGCGAAATGGGTCTCACCCCCGGACGCCACGCCGGCTTGGGTTTGGAATTATACACTCAAGTTACTTCCCCGATCCGCCGCTATACCGACTTGCTGACTCACTTCCAAATCAAAGCCCACCTGCGGGGCGAACCACTACCTTTTTCCGCTGAAGAAATACAGGACATTGTGATGTGTCTCGGCACCGCAGTTAAAGAAGCATCCACCGTCGAACGCCAAACCAACCGCTATTGGGGATTGGAATATTTGCGGCGCAACCCCGATGAAGTTTGGGAAGCCTTAATGCTTCGCTGGCTGAGGGAAGACAGCAATCTCGGATTGATTTTATTGGAAGATTTGGGTTTAGAATTGGCAATGCGATTTGGTCGATCGGTGGCAATAGGCGATCGGTTTGAAGTCAAAGTCACTCACTGCGATCCGCGATCGGATGTCATTAACTTCCAAGAAATGATATTTGAAGCCGCACAATAGGATTTTAGATTTTAGATTTTAGATTTGGGATTGCAAAAATCTGTGTTGAAGGCTGAAACTGAGGATAAATCACCTTTTTAGTCGAGTTTCCCATCTCCTCGCATCCCCTTTGTCAAGGGCAGGGGGGTAAAAAAGATGATGGGTTCATATCTAGTCCTGTAAAATAATCGTAATTCTTGTGTGGGCGGGTTTACCCCCAAGTTGTAATATAAGCCAGAAATCCCGTAAACTCGCCCCGACGAAAATATTGGGGTCGATCGACTCGACATGATATCCGATCCCAGACAGGTAATACTTTTGACATTAAATTGACACGACACGCTTTGCTATATCCTCTCTTCCTCCGTGTCCTCTGCGTCCTCTGCGGTTAATAAAACAAACTTCAGCATTCTCAAAATTGGAAGTTTTCACCCCAACCTAGTAATCTAAAATCTAAAATTTAAAATTTAAAATCGCACAATGCCCAATTCAATTAGCCAAGTTCAGCCACCGCTGGAATTCATACCCCCAGCCTACAACCCCCTAGTGATGCAAGGTTGTAAGCAAATACTCCCCTGGTGGCTGCGATTTCGGACGAGTATCAGCCACGTTCAAGCCGAAAACGTCGAAACCCTCGCCGAACTATTCCACCAATTTCAAAATCAGAAAGTTCGCTTCTTGCTAGCCTTCCGCCACCCCAACTCAGACGATCCCTACTGTTTGGGACAACTAATTTGGAAACTCGTTCCCCAGGCGGCGCGGGCCAAAGGCATTCCCCTGCAATCCCCGGTACATTCCCACTTTATCTACGATCGCGGCATTCCCCTGTGGGCCGGTGCGGGAGTCGGCTGGCTTTATTCCCAACTCGGTGGCACTCCGATCGTTCGCGGTAAGATCGATCGCGCCGGATTGCGATCGGCCCGCGATTTATTTGCCAACAGCCAATTCCCGATCGCCGCCGCCCCAGAAGGCGCTACCAACGGTCACAATGAAATAGTGAGCCCCCTCGAACCGGGAATTGCTCAAATGGGTTTCTGGTGCGTTGAAGATTTGCTAAAAGCCGCACGCACTGAAAAAGTTTTAATTGTGCCGATCGGCATTCAATACCGCTATGTCAATCCACCTTGGCAACCCCTAGAAAAACTTTTAACTCAATTAGAAATTGATTGCGGACTGCCACCCTTAGAACGCACCGATATCGCTAATTTAGAGACGGCAAATTCCGATTCCGAAAACCAAAATCATAAATTCCAATATCTACGCCTGATTCGACTTGGCGGTCATTTGCTAGCAGTAATGGAAGAGTTTTACAGCCGTTTTTATCATAAGCAAATACAGTCATCTACATCTAGTTTAACATCATTATTCCCCCCCAAAATAACGGCAAATGATTCGGACAATGAAGTAATAATTGCTCGACTGAAAGCTTTGTTAGACGTGGGTTTGCAAGTAGCCGAAGAATATTTTAACTTAAAGCCCAAAGGCAGTTTAATAGACCGCTGCCGCCGTCTGGAACAAGCAGGCTGGGAGTATATCTATCGAGAAGATATCAAAGATATTGCAGCACTTTCTCCCTTAGAAAGAGGATTAGCCGATCGCCTCGCTGAAGAAGCAAGTCTTCGGATGTGGCACATGAGACTTGTAGAAAGTTTCGTGTCTGTCACGGGCAGGTACGTCGCAGAACAACTGACAGCAGAACGTTTGGCAGAAACAACTTTACTGCTGTGGGACGTACTGGCTCGCATCAAAGGGGGAAATCCTTTCGGCAGACCGAAGTTGGGCAAACAGCAGGTACAAATGACCGTGGGCGAACCCATATCAGTGAGCGATCGTTGGGAGGGATATCAAACCAGCCGCAGGTTAGCAGTTGCCGAACTCACTCAAGACTTGCAATCAGCTTTAGAAGCAATGATTAAATCGTGAACAAACCTGACTGTCAACTGAGTACAGTTAGACCGCAGGCTTCTTTTTCCTTTTTTTCAAAGGCTTTTTATAGTGAGGTAGTTCCACCCCCACTTGCTAATATATTATCAGAGTATTTCCAGATTATCAAGGGATATACAGAAATAATTGTCGCTTTGGGTACCTACACCCGACGAGCCTTTCATCCCAAGGAGTAATTTCCAACGGGGTACTTCGCGCAGCGCTCAGATTAATCCCCTTTAAATATACCGAGGGACTTCCCGGCTGGTAGTTAATTACTCAGATAAACAAGAGCTTCTAGGGAAGAAGGAATATATATTTTTCTTCACGACTTTTTTTTGTCGTGAATTATAAACAGATTGTTATAGACTTTGGGAATAGGTCTAATGAACCGCAAACCCTCGCTCGACAATGAACCAATAAAAATTAACGATGACTAACAAACCTATCGATTTGTCTACTAACTCAATTAAAGTAAAACTGCTAAATAATTTAGCGCAGGAATTGCTCACACCACTCACTTCTGTCCTCGGCATGGCAAGTGTGTTGAAACAAGAAATTTATGGCCCCTTAACGAGCAAGCAAAAAGAATATATTGACGTGATCCAAGACAGCAGCCGCTCTTTGCGATCGCTAGTTGAAGAAATTTTGGAACTGGCAGAACTAGATGATTCCGCTTTCACATTGAAGCGAACCGCAGTCGATATAGAAACTCTGTCCCAGCAGGTTGTGACAATCCTGTCCTCGGCGGCAAGTAGACGAGAGCAAGAAATTAATTTGTCGATGGGGCCCGGGTCGCGCATCTGGTTGGTAGATAAAGATAAGGTTCAGCAAATGCTGCACCACTTAATTTTTAGCATTATTCAATCTGCTGGGGCAGGCAGCGTGATTCGAGTCCACGTTTCTCGGAAAGAAGACGGTATCAACATCGGAGTGTGGGTTTTTCATCCTTGGTTAGGGGAAAGTTTGCCCCATGCTAAACTCTACACCGACTACTTGTTGAAGGCCGGATCTGGTAGCGGTTCGCCATCGAACTCCGAAACCGACTCTCCCGGAGAACCGCAACTCCCGACACAGGGTTCGCAGCGATTAACGCTGGCGTTTTCTGAGTTGGCGGCTTTGGCGGCGCAGAATGCAGAGGATAGTGCACCAGTGTTAGCTGGTTACGGGGCGCGCGAACGCTTGGGGCTGCTGCTTTGCTGCCAATTGGTGGAAATTCAAGGCGGCCAACTCTCGATTCAAGGAACCCCGGAATCTGGATATCGCTACGTGCTCTGGCTGCCTTGCACAAATGCTACGGAATTGTTGGAAGGCTAAAGAAGGAAGAAGGAAGTTCGGCAACGGATTTTCTAACGGATGTAACGGATGGAAAGAAGAAGGAAGATGAAACAAGTCATTTGTTAATTAATACTGAGATGTTGCACTATTCTCAATAAGGCTTTTAGGCGCGGGCTCGCGTGTCCCCCCACAATAAATTTATTCTTTGTGGATCCGACAAGAAAAGCCTTAAGAGAGAATAGTCCAAGATGGGAGTTACTACCAATTGTCGATGCTTTTAGACTCAATTCCCAATTCCCGATTCCCAATTTCCAATTACCAATAATCAATCTAAAAATGAATTCAGTTTGGCAACAGTTAACTCTGGCAAATTTGCCGCTCTCTCAGTGGCAAAGTAGAAGTTATTTATTCAATTTGGCGATCGGCTCTTTACGCAGTTGGCGGCAGAGTAGCTGGCTGATGCAGTGGGCAGAACCCTTGGGTTTTGTTTTGCTGGCCTTGACTTTCGGTTTGGCGCCGTTTGTAAACAATGCCTTGGTGGGGGTGTTGATGGCGGCTAGCGCTGCATTTTGGGTGCTGCTAACTGTTTCGGACGATCGCCCGATCGCCTTGAGGCCGATTTACTTGCTGGTACTGCTGTACTGGGGCATAGCCACCGTCGCAACGGCGATGTCGCCGGTGAAAGTCGCCGCTGCTACTGGTTGGAGCAAGCTAACCCTGTATTTGCTGTTTTTTGCGCTGATGGCTCGGATCTTGCGAGATCCCCGTTGGCGATCGTGGTTAATTGCCGTATTTTTGAACGTCTCTTTAATTGTCAGTTTCTACGGCGTGCGGCAGTGGATTGACAAAGTGCCGCCATTAGCTACTTGGAACGATCCGACTTCTACTCAAGCCAATGTCACGCGAGTTTACAGCTTTCTGGGAAATCCTAATTTGCTTGGTTCCTATTTGCTGCCAGCCATTGCATTGAGCGCTGCCGCACTTTTTGTGTGGAAAGGATGGGGAACAAAAATTTTAGCGCTGACGATGCTGGTGGTGAATTGCGCGTGTTTGCGCTACACGGATAGCCGGGGTGCTTGGATCGGTTTTGTGGCTCTACTGGTGGTATTTTTAGTGCTGCTGTGGTACTGGTACAGCCCTTTGATGCCTCGGTTCTGGCGAACTTGGGCGCTGCCGTTAGGGTTAGGAGGTTTGGCTGGGGCGTTAATTTTAGGAGTGGCTTTAGTGGAGCCTCTGCGCGATCGAGTTTCGAGTATGTTTATTGGTCGAGGTGACAGCAGTAACAATTTTCGGATTAATGTGTGGACGGCGGTGATTGACATGATTCGCGATCGGCCAATTCTGGGAATCGGGCCGGGAAACACTGCTTTTAATAAAGTTTACCCGCTTTATATGAAGCCGAGATTCACTGCTTTGAGCGCTTACTCGGTGCTGCTGGAAATTGTGGTAGAAACCGGTTTTATCGGTTTAATGTGTTTCCTGTGGCTGATGACTGTCACCGTCAATCATGGTTTGTTGCAGATCAAAAATCTGCGGGATGCACAATTTAACATCTCTAATTTAGAGGAAGAATCCCAAAATCCCAAATCTCAAATCCAAAATCTCAAATCGAATCAGGGGTTTTGGTTGATTGGGGCGATCGCCACTTTAGCAGGCATGATGGCCCACGGTTTTGTCGATACAGTTTGGTACCGGCCGGAAGTTAATATGCTTTGGTGGTTGATGGTGGCGATTATTGCTAGTTTTTACAGCACCTCGCACCAGCAGCAAGATTCAGCTTTGACGGAGGGCGAGTAGATAGAATTGCTGGCGGGGTTTTATCCCCGCCCGGTGGCAGGGCGGTTTCATTCTCAGGGAAATAATCGTTTTGTAGGGGTAGTGCCAAGAATGCCTACCCCCTCCACGAATGATCAAATCGATGTTTCAAATATCGGGAATCTTCACCAGGGTTTGTCCCTTGGTCGAATGAAACAGCCCTGCGCCCGGTGTGGATGCCAGCAATAGCCTAGACAGCAATGATTAAGAGTTATAACAGTTCCAAAAAAGAATGCAGCTTTATGCAAGCTGCAAACCATTATCGCCATAAGTTATTTCCAATTCTTCAATTCTTAATCTCACATCTCAAATGCTATAAGGTGCGGACGGCGCACCCTGCATACTTACTACTACATACTACATACCTGTTGCTGTAAAGTGGTGATGGTACACTCTACAAAATTTATTGAAAATAACTCTTATTCTTCGCTCTCCGGAGTCATGATGAATCTCGGACACGCATATTTTCCACCATTTCTATCTCTGCACTGTCGCATCGACTGATCCGAACTCAACAGCATTTCGACTGATTGATTAAGGGCAGGTTTAACAGTCGCAGGAGTTGGCACTGCTTTTGAGGCTTGACTTAGCTCCAGTACCGTTATAATTGCCAGTATGGTTGATGAAAGCAAAACTGTGCGTTTCATTTTTTTGTTTTTTCCTCGTTTAATCGTTGACGTGCCATCCCTATCCATATATCCTCATCGAATTCTTGAGAATCCGCATACTTTAGACAAATTTTCCACTGCGGCAGCGCTTCCTTCGTATTTTTTATCTTTTCTAGGACTTGCGCTTTTAAGCAGTAAGTTGCTGGCCCTTCACTATCAATTTTAATCGCTTCATCCAGATGCTGCAATGCCTCTGAATATCGACCCTGTTCCAGGCGAGCCCATCCCAAGTTTTTGAGTAAAGAATATTTTACTCGATCGTCCTCAGCTAATTTCAAACCTTGCCACAGGAAGTGAACTGCAGCCGGATAGTTTTTTTTATCGACTATATATAACCTAGCCAGGTTGCTGTAAGCAGCAGGCAGACCGAGTTTTGCAGCTTGCAGATATTTTTCTCGGGCGCACTCTAAATCTTGCACCTCTTCGCAAAGCCATCCTAAATTGTAAAGAGCTGTGCGGCTTTTTGGATCTACCCAGAGCGCTAACTCATATGCTTGTTGAGTATCAGCGAATCGATTGGCTTTGTAGTTTTCAAAAGCCCTATTATTAAAAAAAGATGCCAGCTCCGGCAACCCAATTTGCCAGCCGCCAAAGCCTACTGCTAGCATCAGCAAGAAGGCTCCCCACTTGGAGTTATTATGCTTTTTTACTGGCTCTTTCATGGCATTGAAAATGTTAGCTAATGGTGTCATTTTTAGCATTTTTTAACTTGAGAGTTGGGCGATATTTTTTGACCAGATTTAATTGCCACCCTAATGGCATATAATCTTACGAAATGACTCAGGTTTGAGTCCCTTTCTTATAAGAGTTTGTGAGTCCACAGCCGAATGCTTGGGTAATGTTCCCACTACCCAGAGGTATTCGAGCATAGGTTAACCATTCCTGAGACTCCACAAGCCATCCGGATATTTTCAGAAAAAAAGAACCGGGAAGCAGAAAGCAGATAGAACTCTTCTCCTTGTCTAAGTAATAATACTTAGGCAGCAGTCGATCGACAGTATGCGACTGTATGAGGAGATACAGCGTATTCCAGGTTTATGAAGTGTAGAGGGACTTACCCTGGGCCGTTTCCCTACGGGGAGCGAACGAGCTGGGGTTTAGTTAATCAACATAGAATTTGCTGTAAGGAATGAGAATTAAATAACTTCCACTCTTGAAAGTGGGATGGGCTCTTATAGCCCGTCATGAGTGGACGGGCTATAAGAGCCCATCCCACAATAACAATTAAAATTGTAAGTTATTTAATTCGCGATCCTAAGATGGACTGCGGTGAAATAACTCTAATTAAGTTTGTAGTGACGATGGAAGTCCTCAACCTCCTCCCTTGAGGATTTTGAAAAATATTATAATGAGTCATGAACCGAAATCGATTTAAAATAGCCAATCATTAATCAGCAATCACCCATCATGAACCACTAATGACTCCTGACTAATAAACATCTCCATAAATTAAATTTCTACCTTCCAGTAGCAAAGGTTTGAGTTTATTTTTTGGAGATGTCTAATAACTAATGACTAATGACTAAAATTGCTTCATCGCTCTTTCCATATCCCGCTTATCTTCGCGTTTCTTCAAATCTTCGCGCTTGTCGTACAGTTTTTTCCCTTTACCCAAACCGATATCCAGTTTTACCCAGCCGCCTTTCAAATACATTTTTAACGGCACTAAAGTCAAGCCTTTTTCTTCGACTTTGCCGATTAATTTGCGAATTTCCTGCTTGTGCATCAGCAATTTACGAGTGCGGCGGGGTTCGTGATTAAAATAGTTGCTAGCACTTCTCCAAGGCGAAATGTGAACGTTGATCAGCCACAGTTCCCCGTTCCGAACTAAACCATATCCGTCGCGCAAATTGGCTTTTCCTTCCCGAATAGATTTGACTTCGGTGCCCTTCAACTCGATTCCCACTTGGTATGTCTCTATAATTTCATAGAGATGGCGCGCTTGTCGGTTATCGCTAACAATTTTGTATCCTGGACTTTTTTCGCTCATTTTTACCTCCGATAAAATTAATTATTATAACGCTAGCTTCTCTGTAGAGAAAATCGAAGCTTGACAAAACTTAAATAATCGGTCTGGACATTACCAATTTGGCTGAGCTAAGATGTCACCAACGTGAATATCAAGCGGTATCATGCAGCGCACCAATATCACTGATTCTGCAATTCCAGATTCTGTTACTCCTCATCCTGCGGTTAATTTGGTTTGGCTGGCTCCTTTTTTGCTGGCGCTTGCTTGGTTTTGGGCCAATATCTCGGCTGTTAAGTGGCTGTTATCCTCGTTTGTTGAGATACCCACACTATATAAAATAGTAATTGGCTTTCTGATTGTAGCATTAGTAGTGCGATCGAGCGGGAACTCCGCTCGCCCCTTCGGATTTTCACCCAATTTCGTTTTAAGGCGAGATCCGCTGCTGTTAATGTTGGGTGCGGGTATTTGCTCGATCGCCCTTCAGTACATAATTGATATCAAACAAGTTACTGTCCTGCTATTTATCCTCGGAACTTACGGGCTGTGCGGCTTATTGGTGGATTCCAACTTTTGGCGAAAAAACTTACCAATTGCGGGCTTGCTTGCTTGTATTTTACCATTTAATAGTCAGTTGAATAGCGGCTTAGGTTTGCCCGCGCGAGTCCTCACTGCTCAGGTAGTAGAACAGTTGCTTTCTCTGCTGCACATTGGGGCTATTTCTTCTTACGATATTATCATTTTGGAAAACGGCATCGCTCAGGTTGACGTGCCTTGCAGCGGCATTAAAACTCTCTTAGTGGGAACGCTATTTTTGCTTGCTGCTACCTGGCTAGAAGGGCGTAAATTGAGTTTAAAATGGCTAGCAGTCGGCGCTGCTAATCTCTTAATGTTGGTATGTGCTAACGCTGCGCGGGTTGCCGTGTTAGTCCTGGTTTCAGAAGTTTTTCAACAGCCCAACATAGCACAAATTATGCACGTTCCTCTGGGAATTGTCGGTTTAGTATGTGCTTGTTTTGTGACGTGGTTAATGCTGCAACGAGTACCGAAATTTCAGCCAGAAAAAACCAGCGGTACTTCTGCAAAACCCAACTCAGAAAGACTACAAAATCACCCTTTAGCAAAACCCGGAATAATTGCAGCAGTCACAGTTTTGGCACTCATGGCTCAACTGTCTCATGTAGAAACGTCAAAAATGGCGATCGCACCTTTAACATTACCTGAATACATTAAATCAGAGTCGATTTCCCTGAATCCTAGCGAACAAAAATTCTTTGGCAACTATCCAGACACGCAAACACAAAAAATCAGATTTGTCGCCGGCAACTTGCGCGGTTCCATGCTCACCGTAGCGAGCACATCCTGGCAAACTTATCACGCCCCCGAGTTGTGTTTTGTAGCGAGCGGAATTCCCGTCAATGGCATAGAAAAAAAACAACTAACTCCTTCCGTAACAGCGCGCTGGCTGTCTCTCAAAAACAACCAATTATCAGCAGCATACTGGCTGCAATCTGCACAGCTAACTACAGATAACTTCATGTCCCGTATCGGCAGCGACCTTACCCACAAAAACCACAATTGGGTGCTAGTTTCCATTTTATTTGACAGTTCGCTACAAGCCGAGAATCAGGAAGTAAAAGAGTTTGCTGGTAACGTCTACGATACCGTTAAACAAAGCTTACAAGGAGAAATAAATGAAAATTAAACAGGTGTTTGATGGAGTTTTTAAAACAATTTTTTGGCTGTGGAATTTGACATTTTTATCGATTGTTTACTTGGGAATTTTGCCTATTCTAGGAGTGCCATTAATTAAGGCGACAATCGATGGCACTATCCCCCTAGAGTTTTCTTTGACGATGGCAGCTACGATCGCAGTACCCACTGTATGTACAGTAATAGGAGCTAGGCGTTTTGGCAAGCAACCCCTACAGCTAATGCGTTGGTTTTACGGCGTAGAAGCACCGCTATTTTTGCTGTGTTTGCTCCGCTTGTTCCTGCTGCGAGAACTCACCCCAGCTAGTTCTCAAATCATCGCTACTATTGCTTTGTGCATTGCAGCATTTTCAGTGGAAATGCTGTACGGATATCTGGGTAAAAGAGAAAATGTGCAAAATATTTTCGATTCCCAGAATTCCCATAATAAACAGCCTCGTATTTTCAACTTAATCGGAGAAAAGCGAAGTGCGTGGCTGCAATTAGGATGTCACAGTTTAATGGTAGTAGTTGGGGTTTGGGCGGCAACATTGCTGATTTATTACGCTGTACCTGTGGCATGGTATACACTTTATGGATTCTTATTTTTCGTCATTCAATTTTTCAAGTTTACCTGGGTTTCACCATTTCTGGAGATGTTTCAATACGGGGCATGGGCCTCGGCTTTAATTTGGATACCGCTATCGTTTATATTGTTTGGTTTAACCTGTAGCTTATTCGTTGTCATGCCTTCGCTGTACGGATTTCTCTACATTCATTCCGGGCGGAAAATATGGCAGAGTTTTGCTGCACAATACGGGAAAAATAAAGCACTAATCGGAAGTTTGGGAGTCATAGCAGCTTGGCTGGCTATTTTCTCAGCTTTGCAGCAGCAGCCACAAGTTGCAGCGCTGAAAATGCTGGCGACTCCCCCTGCAAATGACACGGTTCGCCAAACTTTATTAGCCAAATCTGATATGATTCGATCGGGCTTAGTTAACGCTTATTTGTCCCCTTACCGCTACCTCAGCACTGTAGGAGAAAACAACCACATTTATGAGATATACAAAAATAGTTGGATTTTCCCTGACGGCGCAGCTCAAACTTTGCAGAACAGCTATAATTTTTTAATGTCGCCGTTTTTGTATCAAGGCTCTAGTGCTGATGTAGAAAAAGCGGAAAAACTCTACGGCCAATTCTTCGATACGGAACTGCAAAAAGGCGACACAGAAGCAGTAAAACACGCGGTACAGTCAACCTCAAACCGGGAAGAAGCTAAAGCTGGTTTGCTGAATGTCAATCAAGAAAAAGTGTGGTTGCAGTCGCAAGAAGTTACAGTCAAAGAAAACGGCGACTGGGCTGACGTTCAACTCTACGAAGTTTACAAAAATCAAACGCCGAACTTGCAAGAAGTATTCTACTACTTTTCGCTGCCGGAAAGCGCCGCAGTTACAGGAGTTTGGCTGGGAGATACTGGCGATTTAAACAAACGTTTTGTATTTACGGTATCGCCTAGAGGTGCCGCCCAACAAGTCTACAATCAACAGGTAGTAGAAAGAGTCGATCCGGCTTTGCTAGAACAAATTGGCCCCAAACAATACCGCTTGCGGGCTTTTCCAATCCCGGCTAAACGAGAATTCACCCAAACAGAAGGGCCAACGGAAATGCACCTGTGGCTTACTTACAAAGTCATGCGCCAGCCCCAGGGTTGGGCGATGCCTGTTTTGGCTGAAAAACGCAACATTTTTTGGAACCAAAATACTCGCCGCACGATCGCCGGAAAAGAGGTAAAATACAGTCGCAAAGAAGCAAGAGAAACTTGGCTACCACACTTTTTGCCCGCAGTCGCACAGCAACCGCTAACCGTGCAGCAGGCGATTCTACCGGGAGGAAATATCATTTCTGCTAAGCCGTTGGCTGATGCAAATTACTCGCTACCGCAAGGCAAGAAATTTGCAGTTATTCTCGATACTTCCCGCAGCATGGCGGCGGAAAGTAAGGAAGTAAAAGAGACTTTTGAATGGTTGAAAGCTAATGCAGCAGGCAAAAATGGTGTTGATGTGTATGTCGCCAGCGCTGCGGGAATGCCACCTAAGTTTGTGGAAGATGTACGCAATTTCGATGCGGCAAAGGTGACATTTTATGGTACAATCCAGCTCAAAGATATGCTGCAACAGTTTGCACAGTTGCGGGGCGATAAAAGTTACGATAATGTATTTTTGGTGAGCGATCGCCACAGTTATGAATTGTCGGACGATCGCAAACTTAAACTTTCCATCTCTTCACCCCTATGGACAGTGCATTTGGGAGGTTTGCCCCCCGGCTACGACGACGCAACATTGAAGGCTATTCAAGATAGCGGTGGCGGAGTTTCTACAGATATGAAAGAGGCGATGCAGCGAGTAGCAACGACAGCAGCTTCGGGCGAATCTACAGTTAGCGTTGTTGACGGCTATGCTTGGAGTTATGCCAAAAATTCCAAATCAGAAAAGACACTCAAATCGGGGGCTGTTACAGAGCTAAAAGATACCGGAAATGAAGGGTTTAAACCCATAGCTGCGCGGCAGTTGATAACTGCACTTAGCAAGCAGAAAAATTCAAATCAATTGACGCAATTGGATGCGATGCACGCAGTAGCTAAAAATTTCAAAGTGGTGACTCCGTATTCTTCGATGATTGTGTTAGTTAATGACGCGCAAAGGGAGCAGCTAAAGGCAGCGGAAGCTAAGAGCGATCGATTTGACAGAGAGGTAGAATCGGGTAAGGAACAGTTGAGTAAGCCGAATAATCCTCTGAATGTTTCGGGGGTTCCTGAACCCGAAGAATGGCTGCTGTTGACGGTAGGTGCGATCGGGCTTTTGGCAGTTTTTCTCCGTCAGCGGCGCGCGAAAACGGTATAAAGTACACATGGGCGCAGAAACCGGGTTTTTACCTAATTTAGGGTGTGTAACAAAGTATTTCGTAAAAAACCCGGTTTCTTTGTCGGAGTCCGTAAGTCCTGACTAATTTATTTCTACAAAAACTCGATCGCCCTCAATCTTTACCGGATAAGATTCCAGGGAATCGGCGGGTGCATTCAAACATTTACCCGTATCTAATTTGTACTGATATTTGTGAAACGGACAGGTAATGATACCGTTGCTGACTTTACCCATGTCGATCGGATATTCTAAATGAGTGCAAGCATTGCGGTAACAAGTGACATTCATGCCTTGACGGTTCAAAATCACTGAAGTTTCGTCAACTTTTACCTTCAAGACACCCCATTCGGGAACTTGATTTAGCGCTGTTATTTCTAGCCACATATAATCTTCCTCGCTTTAAATAAATTATTGCAAATTCATGGGCGATCGTCCTTGAATGCAGCAAGGGCGATCGGTGGGGCGCTCTCCACACCTGAGAACCTAACCGTTTTCCTCGCCATTTCCCAGGTACAACCTGACGAATTCATCAGCCGCCTCCCGATTGAATGTCTGCAACGCTTGCTTAATCGCAAATACCGCCTCAGCGGATGGATCTCGTTCTTCACTCACCCAACGGCTAACGTTTGAGCGATCGATTTCCATCTTTGCCGCCAATTGATATTGACTGATATCGTATGCCTCTAATATTTTTTTGAGGGCTTTACCTGCTCTTGCCATGTTCCCGATTTTGTCAGAGAGTCATGCTCCTGTAAACGTTGCTGATTGTCATCTAGGGCGCTACACTAAGGTAGGAGCGAGATCATCCCGTGCCAGTTATGCTTGAGATAGACTAAACAAATAGCGATTGTGGACATTAACCAGCAAAAAGAACAGTTCAGTTATGCGTATATTTATGCAGTTGCTGCCTCGGCTGGCTACTCCTTCCAGATAGCAGCTAGACCATTAGATTTTGACGGCATCGATATCATTCTTGCTGGCGGTATGGGAAGTGGAATTATTCGATATCCCCGACTTGAACTCCAGGTAAAATGCACATCTAGGGATGTGATTGGACAGGAAGCAATTAGATATCCGCTCGAAGTCAAGAACTACAATGAATTGAAAGTAGAAAATATTCATACTCCCCGACTGTTAATCCTTGTAGTCGTACCCGACAATTTAGACAATTGGCTAATCCAATCTCAACAGGAACTTTGCCTGAAATATTGCGGTTATTGGGTTTCTCTGCGAGGTCAACCCCCAACCCAGAATCAAACCACTGTTACAATTTCCATACCCAGACAGAATATCTTTAATGTAAATGCTCTTACCACCCTCATGCAGCTAATAGAAGCAGGCGAAACTCTATGATAGTCACCGTTCGAGATCCCGAAATTCTCAAAAATCTACAGCCAGAAATTGTGCGTACTTACCTCGAAACGCATTGCTGGCAAGAAGTGCGACAAATTGACGATAAAGCTTCTCTCTGGAATCGCCACAGCGAAACCTCAGAAGAGTTAGAGATTCTGCTACCATTAAAACCAGAATTTTTAGACTTTCCCCGCCGGATGGCTGAAGTTTTACAAACCCTAGAAATTGCTGAAAATCGTTCCCAGATCGAAATCCTCAGCAATCTCTTGACATCAGCTCCTAACATTACCATTCAAGGCATAGTTACCAACTTGCAAGAAGGATTATCAGCAGGAAAATTAACTTTGACGGGCGTTATTGTTGGCAAGCTGCGGCGCATTCAGTTAGAACTAGCAGAACCAGTCTACGAACTGGCAGTCAAAGCTTATCAAGCCAGAATTCCGGTTATTTGTCAAGGCAATTTAGTTAAACAAGGTCGCTCTTTTTTACTGCAAAATACCCATCACTTTACATTAGATTTAGATGCCTGGTTGGAATGAATGCTATGTACTATAATCCAATACGCTTGGGTTAAGGAAAATTGTAGCGGAAATGTTGGGTGGAGTGAAACGGAGGGTTCGTTCCACGGGCCCAACCTACGCACGATCGGTTTTTTTAGCACTAACTGAACCGTATTGTACTATAATCAACCTAAAGAGCGATTGTGAAAGGATTTTCATAAAATAATTAATGTCTTTATTCTTGAGCACGTCCATGAATTGGGAGATGACCGCGAAGACTTAAAAATTATCGGTATTTATTCGACTAAAACATTAGCCGAATCTGCTAAGGCAAGAATGCTCTCCCAACCCGGTTTTATAGATGCTCCAGAAGGCTTTCATATAAGCTGTTATCCCTTAGATAAAGACCACTGGAACGACGGCTATGTCACTGTTTATTATTCTGATTCTTAACCTTTTCCCTACGGATGAATCTGACTCAAAATCACCCTCAACCTGTCATAATCATCCTTCAACAAAACACTCAAACTCCTCCCCGCTTCCACCAACCAAGATCGATCGCGCATCCGCAACTGATAAATCTCCCGAATCGCCGCCGCCGTCAGCGCCTCCACCGGCGCATTAGTCACACCCAGCAGCGTCCTCAAAAAATCCAACTGCACCGTAAAATCAATCACCTCATCCGGTTCGCAGCGATAAACCGCCTGGTGAATTTGCGGCGGGCGCGGCGGCAAATACTGATAAATTTTACCCCTCGATGGGCCGTGACCGTTCAACCTTTCCGGCGCAGCCTCAAACCCCACAATCGCCACTCGAAACTCGGTTTTTAGCATCGCAAAAATCTGCGGTTGTTCTTCCCGCAACTCTTCGAGGGACAAACCCAAAGCGCGAGCTCTGTGCACCGAGTCGATCGGGCTAGTCGTAGCGTAATAAACCACGCCGTAAATTTGATTTTTTGACTCTTCATCCTCGGCCTTCACCCAACTCCCAAAAGGCGGCATCACGGGAAAGCTTAAGTCGAACGGTTCCAAACATTGAGCCAAAAACTCCGAAGTTGCCGTCTCGATAACCTCAGCAATGCGATCGGGATGGCGCTCTTTTGTAGCAAATTGGGGTAAAGGTAAACGCATAGTTTTAGTGATTAGTCATTAGTCATTCGTCATCAGTCATTAGTCATTCGTCATTGGTTTTGTGCTAGTTTTCAAGGGTCATGAGTTAGTAGCCTGGTATTGGGTACTTTAGCAATTACAAATTACCCATTAACAATGACTAATGACCGCTGACTATTTCGCGCGACCAGCCGTAGCATCGACAAGTTCCAACTGCGACAGGCGGAACGTAATCAGCTTGTCCCAATTCCCGCCTTCAAACAGTACCGCGACTTTCCCGTCGGTAACTCGCTGGACTTGTCCTTGAAATGCGTAGTAAATCTCACCCTTATCTTTAACTCGAACTGCCGAACCTGGAAAAATCATAATTGTTTGAATGTTATGTTTGCTGTTTATAGTTTACCTTTTCTTGGCGATCGAGAGTTGATGCTAAAACAGGCAAGATGCCTGTTCCAGAAACAAGCACAGGCAAGATGCCTGTTCCACAAACAAGCACAGGCAAGATGCCTGTTCCACAAACAAGCACAGGCAAGATGCCTGTTCCACAAACAAGCACAGGCAAGATGCCTGT
>NZ_JAUBOQ010000062.1:14089-14247 GCF_036700325.1 Microcoleus sp. Z1_B2 | reverse complement strand
GATGCCTGTTCCACAAACAAGCACAGGCAAGATGCCTGTTCCACAAACAAGCACAGGCAAGATGCCTGTTCCACAAATTCAACAGGCAAGATGCCTGTTCCACAAATTCAACAGGCAAGATGCCTGTTCCACAAATTCAACAGGCAAGATGCCTGTTC
>NZ_JAUBOQ010000062.1:0-13989 GCF_036700325.1 Microcoleus sp. Z1_B2 | reverse complement strand
CACAAATTCAACAGGTTTCTTGTGGGGAGTAGGGGTTGGGCGGGACGCCCGCCCATCAAAAGCTGATTAACAATCCAAGATGTGAGTTAGGCTAAGGCTGCTACGGAAACTTTACCGGCAATGCGACCCGCGATCGCCCGCAACTCCCTAGCTGAAGCAGAACCCGGTTGTCCCACGACGATCGGCACCCCCGAATCGCCACCTTCCCGCAACGGAATTTCCAGCGGAATGCGGCCTAACAGCGGCACTCCCAACTCAGCAGCAGTCTTTTCCCCGCCACCCGAACCGAAAATATCGTATTGCTTATCGGGCATATCGGGTGGCACAAAATAGCTCATGTTTTCCACAATTCCCAACACCGACACTCCCAACTGCTGGAACATCTTTAACCCCTTGCGGGAGTCCAACAAAGCGACAGTCTGCGGCGTCGTCACGATCACGACACCGGCCATCGGCACAGCCTGCGCCATTGTCAACTGCGCGTCTCCAGTACCCGGAGGCATATCGACAATCAGATAGTCTAAATCGCCCCAATTCACCTGATAGAGGAATTGCCGAATGATCCCGTTCAACATCGGGCCGCGCCAAATCACGGGTTGGTCTTTGTCAATTAAAAACGCCATCGACACTAATTTGACGCCGTAGTTGAAGGCGGGTTCGAGGCTTTCCCCGCTTTTTCCGTCCCTAACCATCACTTTTGCGTCCCCCAAACCCAACATATTGGGGTCGTTGGGCCCATAGATATCCGCATCCAGCAAACCCACCTTAGCGCCGGTTTGGGCTAGCGCTACTGCCACATTTACCGCCACCGTGCTTTTGCCGACGCCGCCTTTGCCGCTGGAAATTGCGATAATATTTTTAACGCCTTCAATTCCTTGGCGATCGACCACTCCCTTCTGCTGCGGCGTCTCGGCTGTCACCTCCACTGCCACTTTTTCGACTCCTGGCAACTGTTTGACCGCTTTTTGGCAATCTTCGACAATAAATTCTCGCAGCGGGCAAGCAGGCGTTGTCAGCACTAAAGTAAAACTGACGACACCGCCGTCAATTTTTATGTTACGAATCATGTTCAATTCCACCAAACTCTTTTGCAGTTCGGGGTCTTGCACGGGTCGCAGGATTTCTAAGACTGAACTAACATCGAGTGTATTGGGCATTGTGTTCTCCACCATAGCTCTGCAATTGGGTTTGCGAATTTTCGATCGCAGGTTTAAGTATATTTTTATTGCTATTTTTTAATGTAACTTCATAGCGATCGTTTGCAGACCTGCGGTGGCATAATTACATGACGACAGGATTTGGGACTCACGGTCAATCTCAAACTCAAATGCGATCGGCAAGAATTTCTACGACCGAAAGCAATTTGGTCACAATAGGCGAATTGAGCCGTGGTCGCAATTCTTCAATTCTTCAATCTAAAATCTTAAATCTTAAATCGGATGACAGTTTCTACCACACTTAAAACCGCCACTTCCCCGTTTTTGCCGCCCGCTGACTCTAGAGCTAGAGTCAGCCAATTTATGAAAACCCTACAAGACGAAATTTGTCAATCCCTCGAACAGCTCGATGGCGTTGGCAAATTTAAGGAGGACTCTTGGGAACGCTCCGAAGGCGGCGGCGGACGTTCTCGCGTCATGCGCGAAGGCAATATTTTTGAACAAGGGGGAGTCAATTTTTCCCAAGTTTGGGGCGAAAGTTTGCCGGCTTTGATTCTGGCAAAGCACCCCGAAGCTGCAGGTCACGATTTTTATGCAACAGGCACTTCGATGGTGCTGCACCCCCGCAATCCCTACTTGCCTACGGTTCACCTGAATTACCGCTATTTTGAGGCCGGGCCGATTTGGTGGTTTGGCGGCGGTGTGGATTTGACTCCTTATTACCCCTTGGCTGAGGATGCAGCTCATTTTCACAAAACTCTGAAAGCAACTTGCGATCGCCACCATCCCGGATATTATCCGACATTTAAACTTTGGTGCGACGAATATTTCTATCTCCCCCACCGCCAAGAAACCCGCGGCGTCGGCGGCCTGTTTTTTGACTACCAAAGCGCTCAAGGCGCGCTTTACCGCGACCATCATGTCAAAGGCAAAGCCGCTGAGTGCAGCAACAACATCGGCGTCCCGGAACCTAGGACTTGGGAGTCGCTGTTCGCCTTCGTACAGGACTGCGGTCGGGCATTTTTGCCGGCTTACACCCCCATAATTGAAAAGCACCGATCGAAAGAATACGGCGATCGCGAGCGTAATTTCCAACTTTACCGCCGCGGCCGTTACGTTGAATTTAACTTGGTGTACGATCGAGGCACGACCTTTGGTTTGCAAACCAACGGACGCACCGAATCGATTCTCATGTCCCTGCCACCTTTGGTACGCTGGGAATACTGCTACGAGCCAGAACCCAACTCTCCAGAAGCCGAACTCTACTCCAAGTTCTTAAAACCGCAAGATTGGGCGAATTGGATGCCTCAGCAGTCACCGACCTGAGTTAAACTACTGGGACAGTAACCACCGCGATAGATAATAAATTTGAGGGAAGGGTCAGTGATTCATATTGATCAAAAAACCCACACGCTTCAAGACGGTACAACAGTTATCGTCTTAGCACCGACAGGACGGTTGGACATCACTACAGCTTGGCAATTCCGCCTCAAGTTGCAAGAGTGTATTTCCAAACTTAGCCGCCATGTTGTAGTGAATCTTGGTCAGGTTAACTTTATCGATAGCTCTGGCCTGACCTCACTTGTAGCAGGTATGCGGGATGCGGATAAAGTTAAGGGAAGTTTCCGCATTTGCAATGTTCATCCAGAAGCCAAACTGGTGTTTGAAGTCACCATGATGGATTCTGTGTTTGAAATCTTTGAAACGGAAGAAGAAGCTCTAGAGGGGGTGCCGCGCGCAAGTTAACTACTCCCGCTGGCATCGGTTGCGGTGTAAGCGCAATTTAAGCTTGAGGCTCACAAAAAGCGCCGGAACCCTGCACAAGAACAGGAAGCAGGTAAATTATTGCCAGCTTCCTTATGCTTTCTTCCTTTCTTGAGAGGTTGAGAGGTTCACCAAAACACTAAAGTAGAAGAATAGGTCAAGGTAAAGTCTTGCCTTCTATCCTAGATAGCTATATTTTTCTTCCTAGTTTCTTGTTGCTTCTTGCTTCAAACCAATATCTCAGCAGCAAAATCCTGACGCTTGACAAATCTAAAAGGGCCCATTAAAGCTCCCCAGATAGCCTTGCCTGTGGTGGGGCTTATTCCTTTGTCGTAGCTGAGAAATTCCTCGCCTGCGGCTTCAAATCCCAAGTCTACTTGGTAATTTTGCCCCCCGTAGGCAAAGCCGCAGCGAGTGCCCTCCGGCAAAGATGCCCGAAATCGATAGCCGTTTGAGGCTAGATTTTCCACCGCAACCGAGAGGGTGCAGCCGGGGAGGAGTTGGATTTGCTCCTTCGTTAGCTTTCCAAGCAAGTCGGGGTTGCGACCGGCTCCTTTGACGGCTGCGATATCGTTGAACATATAATACTGAGCTTCGATAAGTCCCGGCGCTATCTGTGAGTGCCTCAGTTGCACGATGCGAGGGCGGTATGGCTTGTCTAATTCCAGAATGTTGGCTTGTTCGGCAAACAGGGCAATGCTGGGTTCGGAAAATAAAGGAACGGGTAGTGGTCTTTGCCACATACGAAGGTGGACGTACCACGCCGGCTCTGCTAGCGCTTGTTCTCGGTTGTCAAATTCGCCCGCCATGTACTGGGCTAAAGCTATTAATTCAGGAGAAATTGTCATGTTTGTTTTTTGAGGATTAGGGATTGACAAGAAAAAGTTATTGTGATATGTAAAACCATATCAAGGCTGGGCAAGTCAGAAGATGAGATTTATGAGCGATCCCAGAAGAGCTATGATTGTAAAGATACTGGGTTTTTTCCCTCATATTGCGACATATTAATTGTTGCTGCCGATCGCGCGTAAAATATTTTTGATAAAATTTTGTCTCGCAATCCGGCGGCAACGCTTAAAAAACTGGCAAATTTTGTCAGCCCGATCGCCGAATTGACCCAGCCCAACAACGGATACCGTGCCACTTACTTAAGTCGTGGAAAGATAAAAATTTTAGACCAAAGTTCAAGCTCCCAGATTTATCTGTGGGGTAAATCTAAAATCTAAAATCTAAAATCTCAAATCGACTGACTCCCCCGACTTTACTCACGCCGCGCTGGCACGCCCGCTACGGCAAAATTATTTATCTATAAGACTCAGGTGAACAATAACCGTACTGTTTCAGATACTAAGCGAAGTTTCTATACGATTCACACTCGACCGATCAACTCAATTTACCGTCGAGTGGTGGAAGAGTTGATGGTAGAAATGCACTTGCTTTCGGCGAATGCCGATTTTCAATACGACCCGATTTATGCTTTGGGTGTAGTGACAGCTTTCGATCGATTCATGCTTGGGTACGCCCCAGAAGCAGACAGACTTTCGATTTTTAACGCTTTATGCAAGTCCCTAGAAGACGATCCAGAGCGCTACAAGCAAGACGCTCAGCGATTGGAAAGCTTGGCGGATAGACTTTCGGGCAAAGAGTTGCTCTCGTGGCTCGATCGCTCGACCAGCTTTGAAGATACAGCGGATTTGCAAGCGTCTTTAGGGGCGATCGCCAGCAACCCTCAATTTAAGTACAGCCGCTTGTTCGCGATCGGTTTGTTCTCGCTATTAGAAAAAGCTGACCCTAACTTGGTAAAAGACCAAGAAACGCGAAACGACGCGATCGCCAAAGTCAGTGCGGCCTTGCACCTGCCAGAAGACAAAGTTAGCAAAGATTTAGATTTGTACCGCAGCAATTTGGAAAAAATGGCCCAAGCACGAATAGTGCTTCAAGATGTCATCCAAGCGGAACGGAAAAAACGCGAAAAACGAGAGACAAAAGTTACCGCTGGTCCTTCGGCTGACTCTTCTGACAGCAGCAATTAATCGTTTAAAAGAAGTTCGGCAGCGGATTCGCTTTCTTCGGATGTAACTGATATCTTGCACCATTCTCAATTAGCCGTAGGGGCGGGTTCGCCAACAGCCTGAAAGCTTGCAAATAGGTTCTATAAACCCGCCCGACCCACGAAAAATCCTCTTATTGATATTGCTGCAAGATGTCAGATGTAACCGATGTCACGAACAAAGAAGAAGGAGTTTTTTATTTTTTACATAAAATAGAAAACTCTTAAATTTTAATTTTTTGTTTTTGAATTCTGGTTTCTGCCATCTGATGAATCTTGCTGGCTCAGAAACTAAAAATCCCGCTTTCTGAATGGAGCGGGATCGACTTAATCAAAATAGAGCTGTTGGATTGGTACTAAGGCTGGGGTTCAAAATTAGTGGCGTTAGCTTGCAGCCAAGTGCTTAGCTGTGAAAGAACTTCGTTTCCAGAAGACTTGCCCAAAGCTGTGGGGTTTGGGGTGTCGGGCCTGTCCAAGTTGCGGGCGATCGCTGCGTTGACTTCTTTGGAAATCAAATCGTGAAGTTGCTCTTTAGCCCTAGCCCTTTGAAAGTGAGCTCCCTCTTCAGTCGTAGCGTACAGAGGTGGCAGCCTATTTAAAGCATAAGCTGCAATATCTCCCACATCCAGACTCAGGTCGCTCGTCGCCTCAATTTCGGCCACCCTAGCGATCGCATCGCTGAGCACCAACTCTTCCATCACGTTGATGAACTGTTTGCGTGGCAGAACCACAACTTCGCCAGTCAACAAAGATCCCATCAGACGATCGAGAGCCATGTACTCTTCGATCGACAATTCCGAAGCCGTATTGCAGATCCGTCCCACCTCAGCTTCCATAGACGGCGTTAAATAGCCATCTTGCAAAGCCTGTTCAACAATTTTTTCAATACTCATATATGCGTCCCCGCTCAACGGCATCATCAATAAAGTTTTGTGAAGACGCGATTGTTAGCGTCTTGAGATTCGAGTTTTGAGAGTTGAGTTGAGAATTTTTATACAAATCCTAACTCAATACTGATAACCCATAAAGTTATCTGCACACCCCAGCCACAAACTTACCCCATAATTGACGGCTTTATTCATCAAAACCTGTAAAAACTCCTACTCAACTCCCTGAAGCCGCCAAGGTACAGGATCGACGGCCTGCCCATGCACGTAAAGTCCCCAATGCAGGTGAGGGCCTGTGGAAGCCCCCGTTGAGCCCACAGTACCAATTACTTGACCTGGTTTCACGACATCGCCTTCCTTGACATCAATCCGGGCCAGGTGCATCAAAATACTGGCTACCCCCTGGCCGTGGTCAATACCAACGACATTCCCGTGGATTTTGAACCCTTGGGATTCGCGTCCCACTAGAGACACGCGACCTGCGGCTGGTGCCACTACAGGGGAACCGTAAGCACCCGCGTAATCAACGCCGCGGTGGTAGTAGTCTTGAGCAAATACCCCATTATAATAACGTCGCACCCCGTAAATAGTGGTAATTTCGCCGGAGTTGGGGCGCAACAATTTGCCGTCCCAAAATTTTTCGGGTGTCACGAGTGCTTTAAATGCGTCTACGCGATCGAACTCCGCGTCTGTACCTTCGCTGTCTTTCCCAGGCGGTAGCCAGATGGATTGAGTAGGAAAATTTCGATCGCGCACTTGGAGACTCAAGTTCTGCACTTGTCCGTCACCTGCGACTTGGATTTGGCGAGCACCGGGTTTCTCTAGGGGCGTCGTCGGTAGCAGGGCCCGAAAGCGGCCGTTGCCGATCGGAAAAGCGGGGTAGTTTTTTTGCTGTAGAGAAACTGTTGGAGTTTCCCCGCCGTTACCGTCAACCTGAATCATTACTGACAGCGTATCTCCCAGTTGGGGATTTGTCGGCGTCACAACTACCTGCAAAGCTTGTACCGGCAGGGCAAAACTCAGAAAGCCAGCAACAATTCCCCCGATCGAACCAGCGGTTAGCTTGTTTGCTTTCAACTGCCCCCACCGCAAAATCCGACCCGTAATTATTTCCGTACTTAGCCCGCAGTTGTCTCGATTCACAGTCATTACCATCACTAGCAGTCCTTAACCTTTCTCTCGCTGATATATTTTTAACTATCTAGACTAACTCTAGCAATCCGCAATAAAAATTTCTGTAGTGCGGGGAGGAAAGCCCGCTTCAGCCAGACGCTCACACTACCGTTTCCACTACAAATTTAGGAGAACCCAAGTTTCAACAGAAACACTCTTCATGTCTAAGCGGATGGGATTATATTTTATCAGTCCTAGCTACTGTTACATAACTTTTAACAATTGCTATTAGTTATATTTCACGGCGCTACAACAAAATTATTTTTAATTCCTCTGCTGTTAAATCACTTCTTTCTTGGCAGTTTATTTTCGGATAACCTTGCTAAAACTCTCTAGTTATTGTAGCCTACTTTTGAGTAAATAGTATTAATTCCCAATTTTTCAATCTCACATCTAAAATGGTAGGAGATAAAAATTGAGAATTGCTATAATTTGATTACCTAAATTTACAGAGATTCAAAGGTAGCGGTGAAACCATCTAAGGTCAAGCATTCTTCCATAAATTCCTCTACATCGTTGACATTCTCAAGCTGATATTCCATGATGCGTTGACCATCACCTTTCATCTTTTTGGAAGAGGAAGGCGTGGCAGGATATTTGGCAGCGATCGCTTTGAAAGCTTTGGAATGGGTATCCCAGCTTTCAGCAGAACATTTTATGATTAAAAGCCACATGATTAAATTCCTCCTTGGGTTTGGTTTACTAATAGTCTAACACGAGTAAAACTTAGAGCGATAGTGCCGAAAAATCAAGGGATTCTGTTGTTTTGAAAAAAGCTAAAAGCCGAGCGACTATGTGAGCAACACCACCCTTAACATTAGACTCAACATTCAAAGGCATCACCGGATCGTGGAGTGATAAGCGTAACAGAAACCAGCCAGATTCGCTAGGTGACGTGCAGGAAATTCGCAAACCTTCGTAGTTATTGGGAACTATTTTCCAGTCTGCTTGGGTTGAGACAAATTGTTGCAGTTGTTCAATAACGCGAGATCCGTGAGCCTTGAAATCCTCCACACCAATTTTAATCCGAAATTCGGCACTTTCTTCTGGTTCTTTTAAATTCGCAATTAAATCTGGCAAAGATTGGTTTGCTAGCTTTGACTTAGCCAATTCAATCAATAATTTGCTGACCAAATAAGCGCCATCATCCAGAAAGTAATTTTCTTTCAAAGCTCCATGTCCAGAGGTTTCAATCGCCAGCCATGATTCCTGTCCGGCTTCATTGAGGCGAATCGACTCGTCAATCACATTTTTGTAGCCGCGTTTAAAGCGATGGTGAATTCCTTTTAAATCTTGTTCGATGAATTGTGTCAAGCCATCGGAGGTGATAGAATCGGTGACAATGGTAGAGCCTGGGTGTTCTTGTAATATAATGGCAGAAATCAAGGCAATTAAGCGATTGCGATTGAGTTCCTTGCCAACTTGATCGACGGCCGCACTGCGATCGACATCGGTATCAAAAATAATCCCAAAATCAGCTTGATTTTCAATTACCGCTTGACAAATTGACTGCATTGCCTGTTTATCTTCGGGATTTGGCACATGATTGGGGAAAGTACCATCGGGTTCTAAAAACTGACTGCCCGTAGTGTCTGCACCTAAAGGTTTTAAGACTTTATCAACATAAAAACCACCAGCACCGTTGCCCGCATCCACAACAATTTTTAGTCCTGTCAGCGGCTGCTCAAAGTTATCGGGATGATTGACTGCTTCCCGGATTTTTGTAACAAATTGGTTAGCATAAACAGAGATGAAATCATGCTTTGTAATGTTACCGGGCGATGCGGCTGGCTGGAATTTATTGCTTTGCGCTATTCCTAAGATATCTGTAATATCCTGTTTTTGTAACCCACCTTTGGCGGTGAAAAACTTTAAGCCGTTGCGATTAAAGGGCAAATGGCTAGCAGTGAGCATAATTGCGCCGTCGCAATCAAAACCAGGGGTAATGGTACTCATAAACATGGCGGGGGTTGAGGCCATGTCAAAGTCGTACACTGTTGCCCCAACTGAGGTGATTCCCTCCATGACAGCTTGCATTAAGGTTGGCCCTGATAGGCGACTGTCACGCCCGATCGCGATCGTTAATTCTGCCGCTGGTTTCTTGACTTTTTGCACCAGCCAACTGACAAATGATTTACCTAAGATTGTCGCAATTTCGGGGGTGAGGTTGACTTTTTCATTGGGAACGCCTTCGAGGGCGATACCGCGAATGTCTGAGCCATTTTGAAGTTTTGTCCAGTTGAAGTTTTGCATAATAATTGATGGTAAGTAAAAAGATCGGAGTCGGCGGTAGAAACTGATCGTACAAACTTTCGTTTGCTGCTAGACGGTTCGAGTCAGTTTCGCCGATCGTCTTTCGCGGACTAATAAATAAACAGGGGAGAAATTTGGGATTTGGTATTATATCATGTCCGGTGTGCGATTCGTTTAACCTAAATGGGTAGGTTCTCCTATCCAGGGACGGTTAGCCTAACTCCTAGAAGTTAGTGATAACTGATTACACTTATGGGTGAGGCATTAAGTCAAGTCCCAGTCCGCAGGTGCAGCGGTAAAAGCATATCCCCTATTTTGTTGGGTAGCAACTAACAGGATAAAGCGGGGATAAAAGGCAGAAAGACTCTTAGCCGAATGGGGTAGCTGTCGAGCAAGAACATATGCGTAGCGAAAGCAAAAATGTGTCTGAACCACCGTTATGATAGATGGTCAAACGGCTGACTGACGCCCGCCAAAAGGCAAGGATAGGGCATAAGCAATTATCGGATTGACTTATCAGCACTGCCCAAAAAACCCGGTGGATAGCATTACGCTGTCATGTTCAACCAATGTGTAATCGGAACGAAGTAAAGCATTCATAGCCCTTAATAACATAAGTAGGTTGCTAGCCGTAAGCTGTGAATGTGAGGGATGGTTGCAGAAGCCAATGCTCTGCTGTAATAGCAGAGATATGCTGACAGCGCCGGGTGGTGTAAAAGATAGAGACTAAGTAACCCTTTAAAAGCCTAATGCCACGGAAAAATCTGATGGTGGGATGTAGGGGTAAAAGGAAAACTCTCAAGCGGTAGAAATCATCTCTTGATGCGCTCGTACTGTATCCATAACCAGGATTACATCACCCAGGAGCCGTGTGCGGTGAAAGTCGCAAGCACGGTTTTGTAGGAGAGATGGTGGGGGACACCCTACCATCGACTCTCTAACCGATTACCCCTAATACGGTAGGGGTTCCCCTCACGAAAAATATCTGCCAATAATTGACAATCTCAAAAACCCGCCCTTTTAATCGCTCGATCGGACATGGTATTATTAGTCATTACGGTGACAGAGTTTTTCAATTCAATCAGCTAATCGGCATTTAAGTTGTATTTAAAGAAACAATCCCAGTCTTGTGGGTGGGATTTGAGCAACGCCCAAAATATCCAATTGAAATGTTGACCCGCTTACTGAGAATTTTGACCCCATCACCGCTAAGCTTAAGCTCTAATTTCTTAGTCGCGTTCAACGCTGTAAATTGCCTGCAAGCGGAACTCACCATGAGCGGGAACTTCCACAATATCTGTAGCTGCATTGGTCGTTTCTACGCAGAGTAAGCGCTGATAATCTGCATCATCAAGGTCGGCCATATTTGCAGAAATTGTCACCCAGGGATTCCACACTACGACGGATTTACTACCAGAGGATTTAATGCGAATACGGCGATTGAGGGCGCTATCGTCAATGACTAATTCATTGGTGACATCGAGATAAATGCGATCGACTTCACCTGTTACTACCACTGCACCCACTTGAGTCTTTTCCACCCCACCATCCGCTTTATCAAGATATTGGCTATTTTCTAAACCTAAAACCTGCACGCGGTTGATATCCCCGACTTGGAAATAGGTGTGGAAAGCTTGGGTGAGGGGAAATGCTTTGTCGCCTAGATTGCGGGTGATTAATTCTACAGTGAGGCTGGTGCCGATCGTAATCTCGATCGCCAGTTCAAAAGCTTGGGGCCAAATTCCTCTAGTTTCATCGCTATCCTTGAGTCCGAGAGTGACTTTAGTTGCACCATCGGGGGTTGTGGCGGTTTCTAGCACATTCCAGAGGCGATTCCGCACAAACCCATGACTTGGACGCCCCAAGGCTTCGGGATCTGGGCCAAACCAGGGCCAACAGATGGGTATACCGCCTTTGATGGCTTTCCCTTCTGCGTAGTAGGCTTTGTCGCTGACGAACATCAAGTCTGTGGTTTCGGTGGCTGGTTGAAAGGAGAGCACTTGACCGGAATACACAGAAATTAAGGCTTTGGCTTGACCGTTGTCGATGTGAATCATCGGGAAACCACCGTTTCCGGTGGCGAAGGTGAGGTTCCCGGCTATGCCGTAGTCTGCGTTTAATTGGTCAATACTCATCAGAAATATGGGTTTGAAACCCCGTCCTTTTAGGACGGCTTTACATTGGATGGGAGGGGGAGGAATTCTCCCCCGATGAATGCTTGTTACCGCCTTGGATATACTAACGACGTTCGACGTTTTGTATTCGCCTTTAACCCGGACAGTTACGGATCGAGTGCTTTCTACCTGTACGCATAACAAGTGGCGGTAAGCCCGTGTGTGTATATCCCTTCGCCACTGATATCCCTTGAGGTTACAGACTAGGGAGGCATCCAGTAACATCGTTCGGTGTACCACCACCAGATAATTCAGTTTGTCTCAAAGACGCAGGCTAGACACTGTTTTAGTCTCAAATTAAGAAGGTGGTGAGTCTTCCTCTTTCAAGCCCCATGCCTTTAGGCTGGGGTTAGTGACGCTGTTGGCTTGGTGAATTGCTTTACAATTATCCGATATTATGGTTACTAGATTGATTAGATTGTTGAGTTTGACCTGCGAGGGTGCGATCGACACAACGATGCAGTCAGAGAAACCGATAGCGAGTCCCCACACATCGCGAGGGGATGTGCATCGAACCCACCGGCACACCTTGCTGATTTCTCGGATGGCCAAGCTAATGCAGCACTTCATCAAAAGACGGCGCAGCCGCAAAACTCCGCATCTGGCTTGATTCGTTGTATAGCCCGGAAACCCTTGTGGTGTCGCCCACAGCCTCCCTCGCTAAAATTTGTCTTCGTAGAGTCTGGCGCCAGGGGATTAATGTAATGGGTAATAACTGTCATGGTACAAGCGCACTCAAACATTTGAGGTAATCTCATCTTTTCTGTGCGCTTAAGTTTTGTTATGCTGAGCCAGAATCGGGTTTTTTCAAATATATACGTTCCATATCCCGTGTATTTAAATATAACGAAATTTTATTTAAATGCAGTTTAACTGCCACATCCTTAAGGATTTGTTTAATGGCCTGACTTTTGCTCACAACGCCCAAATTATAAAATAGCCTGTCGAGTGTTAGCGATCGCCCCACATAATCTGTTTTAAGCACGGTAAATCCTGCCTTAGTTGCAAGTTTTTCTAGCGTGGTGGTCGTAAAAAAGTAAATATGTCCGTCGCAACTGAGACTTCTTTCTCTTTTACCCAATAATTTGAAAACCAATGTATCGTAGCGGGGGGTTTCCATCACGAATATCCCACCCGGCTTCAAGATCCGATAAACTTCTTTCAACGTACTGCAAGGATCGGATACGTGTTCGATCACGTGCATCATCAATACAGCGTCTGCCGATCGATCTTCTAGTTCAGCTTTTTCTAATATGGTTGGGATGATTTCGATTCCAAACTCCGATTCTGCATATCTGCACATACCCACATTAGGTTCAAGCCCAACTACATTCCACCCATCTTGCTTAAAGAAGTTTAACAAATACCCCAAGCCACTTCCCACTTCAATTAACTTACCTTTATTGGGATAATGTTTGTGAAGAAAAGCTCTGGTTTTTTCATAATCTTTTACCTGCAGTGCTTCTTTTTCCAGTCTCTGCGAATCTTGGTTAACTATCGCAGATAATACAAACTCTGGATCGTAGTTTTCTATTAATACACTATCTACTTCTGTGCTTCTCGGATTAGCATACATCAATCCACAGGCTTTACAATTGACAATTTGATTTACCTGGGCTACTCCCTGCTCAAATCTCACAGTATAGTCATTACTACCGCACAAATTGCATGCAACGTATGTCATAGCTTTGATTTCTTTTACTTTGTTCAACTGAGTTCGGCATTGATTCTAACATATTCACCTGTGGGCAGCCACAAGTGTTTATTTTTGTTACACAAGTTTACATGATTCTCGCTATTCCTGCTACACACTCTAAATTTATTATCCGCAAAAATTAGTTTATTAAACCAATATTTATTGTTAATTAGGAATGAGAATTAAATAACTTAGAATGCGTGATGCTTCTTGTGGGATGGGCGTCCCGCCCGCCATTTCTGGACGGGCGGGACGCCCATCCCACTGTCAAGAGTGTAAATTATTTAATTCGCGATCCTTAGTTCACACACAACAGCTTGAATATAGCGGAATTTATAGAATATCTTTTTTCACCCATGCCTTTTATAGTCTCCATAAAATATAAAATATAAAATAGTATAAACATAAACATAAATCTCAATTTAATTTATTGTATAATTGGGTGATTATCAATACTCCGGACAGTTTTTAAAGAGGGATGCGATGGCTTCGGCAAGCAACGCTTACGCAATAAATCACAGAAGCGAAAAAAGTGAGTGCAATCTGAACCCAAAATGAACAGAAAAAAAGGCGCTCTTTTAGGTTAAGCTATAAAAACACACAAGCTTAACAGATTGCCTTATGAAGATTATTGAATCCATCTTACAACAAATGCCAGGGATTAGTCAACCCCAAAAGAAGTTTTTAATCACTTTATTCTCAACTATTTTGCTTGTTTATGGCAAGGTCAACTTCACCAATCTCAGTCGTTATAGTTGTTTGAGCGAAAAAACCTACCGTCGTCACTTTCTCAAAAGCTTTAATTTTCCACAATTTAATCAATATTTCCTCGAAT
>NZ_JAUBOQ010000061.1:0-37612 GCF_036700325.1 Microcoleus sp. Z1_B2 | reverse complement strand
TAACTTACAATTTTAATTGTTATTGTGGGATGGGCGTCCCGCCCGTCCAAAAAGGACGGGCGGGACGCCCATCCCACAATTTTGTGGAAGTTATTTAATTCTCATTCCTAAACAGAAAAAGTAGGTTGTTTAGGATTGCCAATATAGCGTCGCCCGCCAAGTCCCAAATAGTCCGCAATCCAGTATTCAGAAATGCCCAAAGCTTCGTAATCCACCAATTTGTAGCCATAATCATCCCGCCAATTGGTACTGACAACTTCGACAATTAGCCGGACAGAACTACCCATCGTAATGATAGATTCCTTTTTCCATCTCGGTTCGCTGTCAGTCCCTTGCCTGTCCAAAACGATCGCATCCGGTTCGTAACCAGATAGCTCATACCATTTTAGATTTTAGATTTTAGATTTTAGATTAGCCATGAGTTACTGGATATGGGTTTGGAGCTTGCCTGCAGTGACATTATTTTTTTGTGAAACTTGTATCATAATTGGTGGCGACAACGCATTCTTTGGGAACGAAGTAAGGAAGTCCTAGTCGTCGGATTTCAAAGTTGAGTTCAGCGACAAGGAAGCCCGCTACTTCTGAATGTTCTCCGGTTGCTTTAGGCATCTCAACAATAGCTCCATTGTGCAGTTCGTAACGGTTTTCAGAATTTTCAGGATACCAGTCAATAAATTCATCGAAGGTGACTGGTTTTAATATCGCTTGAGTCATGGCGATCGCCCTTTATTTGATTTATGATATTGTTATTGTATCCGTTATAATTTACATCTTGCATCATTATCAAGAACAGGCAAGATGCCTGTTCCACGAAAAGTGAATTTTATTGTGGAACAGGCATCTTGCCTGTTCATAAAAGGCTTGTTGAGAATGGTGCAACATCTCAGTTATAATATATTGATTTTATCTCAAACAACCAGCTCGATCGACATTCCATCAATCCCAAATCCAAATTACTCCAAAATCAATCAATTCAAAATCTAAAATCCAAAATCTAAAATCTAAAATATATGCGATCGATCGACGAAATCAACGATAAAATCAGCCAAGGCAAAGCCACAGTCTGGACAATCGAAGAACTCAAAACTAGAGTTCAAGAAACCAGCATTACCCAAGCAGCCAAAGAAGTCGATGTGATTACCACCGGCACCTTCGAGCCGATGGAATCCTCCGGTGCAATCATCAACCTCGGCCATACCGACCCGCCCATAAAAATCCGCCAGTGCTGGCTAGACGGCGTTTTAGCGTACTCCGGCTTCGGGGCAGTAGACCTGTACCTGGGAGCCACCCAAGTAGCCGAAGACGGCGAAGAATCCCGCGAACGGGGAGGCGGACACGTCATCGAAGACTTAATAGCCGGCAAACCAGTACAGTTGCGAGCCTTGGGACAAGTAACAGACTGCTACCCCCGCGCCTCCTTTGAAACCACAATTACCCGCGATACAATCAACCAGTTTTATTTATTCAATCCCCGCAACGCATATCAAAACTTTATTGTTGGCGTCAACGGGGGCGATCGCCCACTGTTCACCTACCTCGGCCCCCTGCAACCAAACCTCGGCAACGCCGTCTATTCGAGCCTAGGAGCCATGTCTCCCCTGCTCAACGACCCCGACCTCGAAATTATCGGCATCGGCACCCGCATCTTCCTAGGAGGCGCCACCGGCTACATCACCTGGGAAGGAACCCAGCACTTCCCGCTGCAAAAACGCCAGCCCAACCGCACCCCCATCGGCCCCGCTGCCACCCTCGCACTAATCGGCGACGCCAAACAGATGAACTCCAAATGGGTGCGGGGCTGCTACTTCAAAAACTACGGCCCATCCCTGATGCTGGGAGTCGGCATCCCCTTTCCCGTCTTAAACGAAACCGTCGTCGCCCACTGTGCAGTATCAGACAAAAAAATAGTAGCGCCGGTGGTAGATTTCTCTATCCCCCGGCGCGTTCGTCCCACCTTCGGTTTAGTTAGCTATGCTCAATTAAAGACTGGCCGCATCCTGATAGAGGGCAAACCTGTGCGGGCCGCCCCCCTTGCGAGTATGTTTCTCTCCCGGCAAGTAGCATTGGAATTGAAGCAGCAAATTGAAGCGGGTCAATTTACCCTCACGGCCCCAGTTGCTCCCCTACCCACCGACAGAGTATTTCTCCCCCAAGATTTGTGGGGCGCACAAGTGAGGCTGGAATAAAGGATTTTAGATTGGCGATTTAGCGGTTGTAAATTAGTCTTGGACACACTAATCTAAAATCTAAAATCTAAAATCTAAAATTGGTTCATTCCTCGATCGGCTTAGGCTTCTTAACCGGCTTAGGAAGAGGTTCCTTGGGGACAGGCGGTGGTGCTGCTGCGGACTTGATGGTAGGACGCCCTACAGGAGCACCGTCACCCTTCGGCTTAGGAGTAAACGGACGCTTCCCTCCTCCTTTGAAGCCACCGGGCGGCTTGCTGCCGGGGGGGAATTTCCGCTTTTTAATCGGCAGGGCACCAATATTATTAGCCTGCTCAATCATCAGACTCTCAGCTTTCAATTTGACGTGGAAATCCCAAAAAAACCCGATCGCTTTTGTTGCTAAATCTCCCTTGAGTTTCAACTTAAAAAACTTCATCTTGTCGTCATTCTTGCGGGGAGCTTGCTTGATTTTGACGATGACATACTTTTCTTCGTCTTGGGATTGATAAATCACCTCACCTCTAATCGAAAAATAGCCATCTTCAACATCAGGTTCCGAGGAAGGCAAAGATGCGGTCGATGCTTCGCCGCTAGCCTCAATCTCCGCTGCTTCCTGATTTTCTTCCTCATCAGAGGACGGTTCGGGAGATTTCTTGAGCGTTTCCGGCTCCCAAACCCCCATAATCTGGGCGTGCAATTTGCCGTCTTCTTGCCTGGTGCGGGGATAGACCACCCACAGGTGTTCTTGTTCCAGCTCCAGGTGATTTTTGACTAAACTCATGACTCTACCCAGCAAAACTGCGTCGATGGCAGTTCCGTCGGCAGCTATCAGCATACCCCGGGTGAATTGCTCTTCTGATGGCGTGTAGCGGCCCCGCACCAAACCAACAGCTCGGTACTGTCTGGGTTCGCTGGGGGGGGGAATGGGATGTTGGCGCATGACGGAGGGTATGTCCTCAGCGGCCTGACTTTCGTTAGTGGCAGGCTCGGCGTTTGCCGGCGGTGCGACTGCTGGGGCTGGAGTATCGCTGACAGGTGTCGAAGACGCTGCAGACGCCGGGGGGGCAGGAGCATTGCTGGGCTGGTCTTGTGGCTTTGTTTTGTCCTTGTCGGGGGCAGAACTGTAGCGTGGTCGTTGCAGCCTATCCTTGGACGCTGGGGCGTCTGTTGGCGTTGCCGGTTGATTTTGGTCAACAGGCGCAGCCAACGCCGAAGGCACCGAACTTTCGTCTGGTGTCTCAGGAATGGAATCTGTATCTTTAGGCGGATTGACGGCCAGTTCGCTCGGCTGAGCCTTGCGAGTTGAAGTAGATTTGGACGATTTGGAAGACCGGTTGGGAGAGGGGTTCATAAAAACTCCTTGCAGCGGAGACACATCCCTTAAGGGAAATTAGGAATAAACTGAAGAAACTGCTTTAAAAACTACTAGCACCTGACAGGCGGGCTTGCGCCCGGAGGTCTGGTTGTGACCCGTCAACGCCAACTTTCAACGCTACGTGTGCCGATCGGTTCGCTGGCTGCTAAAATCCTTGCGAGCAAGGACTTTGGGAGTTGCTGACCGATCGATCCTGCGATCGCGCTGAGTTTGGAGTTGCTGGCTAATAGCATTTAGGATATTCAGCTTGCCTATTTTACTTAATCCAATTACCTAACGGCCTGATCCGCCATATTTTTGGTAATTTTTAGCTTGACCAGACTAAATTGGACAGACACCGCAGTCCTTGGGGCTGCGGGTCCCAGTGTCCAAAATTGTTTAGCTAGCATGGAGTTGTGGGTCTGTTACCATATTAGCTGCAAGTAAAAGGCTGCTTTGTCCGTTGGGACTTTGAAGTTAAAAACATTTACGGTTGCACCGATCGAGCTAAATGGCAGATGCCCCCCGGCAATGCCTTAATTCTTAGAAAATAGTAGATTTTAAGCTGGGATAGTTGAATTATGGAAAAAGCAAACAAGCGTCGTGGGTTGATTACTGTGGTGGTGGTGCTGTCGCTCATCGCTTTTTTGGGATTTTCCCTTGTGCCAATTTTAAACAGTATTCTCCAGGCCAGCCAAGCGCAAAGTCAGTCAACTCCAACGCCTACTCAGACGGCGCAGTCTGGGGAGAAGCAATCAGAGTTGCTGCAAGCTCAGGCGAGGGGATACGAATTGGTTTTGCAGCGGGAACCTGACAACGTAACGGCTTTGCGGGGATTGTTGCAGGTGCGACTGGAGTTGATTGGACAAGGAGTGGGCGACATTAAGGATGCGATCGCTCCTTTGGAAAAGTTGGCTTCGCTGAATCCAGAGACTACTGAATACGGGATTTTGCTGGCTCAGGCTAAGGAACGCACGGGCGATCGCGAAGGGGCTGCTCAGGCTTACAGGTCAATTTTAGCGTCTAGGCCTGGGGAAATTAAGGCTTTGCAGGGGTTGGTGAATTTGCTGCTGGTGCAGCAGCGGCCGGAAGCTGCGATCGGACTGCTGCAAGATACGCTGAAGGCTGCTCCGGCTGCAAATCTGGCGAAACCGGAAAGTGTGGATGTAACTTCAGTGCAGTTGATTTTGGGGCAGGTTTATGCTGTGCAGAAGCGCTACGAGGAGGCGATCGCCATTTACGACGAATCTGCTAAGGCTAATCCAAAAGATTTTCGCCCCACTTTAGGAAAGGCGATCGTGTTTCAGGAACAGGGCAAAACAGATGAGGCAAAAACGCTGTTCGATCGAGCTACTGAGTTAGCTCCTCCTAACTATAAAGACCAAATTAATCAGTTAGCTAGTGGCACTCCTTCGCCTTCTCCTGCGGCTACGACGACTCCCCAACCGGCTGCTTCTCCTACTCCTGAAGGCGCGCTACCGAAACCTTAAGGAAAGTTTGAAGTAAAAGAGTTTTGAGTTGTCAGTGAAAAATTATTAAGTTAAAAACTTAATAATTTAAACTCAAAACTACTCGCTTTATTCCTAATTACGCAGGACTTACGAAAAGAAATCCGGTTTCTAAGATAAATCTTGGTTGAACAACGACAGATACATAAATAAACCGGGTTTCTCAGTCCTCGCGCGGAGCGTCCTGTTACCGATTACCAATTACTAATTACCAATTAGGTAAGACCTCGGAGGGAATTATGACCCAAAGCGTTGACCGCGTTGTTCTACCTCCTGCTTTTCCAGACCACACTCAATTACCAGACTCCGACGGTATTTTTGTTAAAAATTTTCAGGAGCATCCGCAAAGTTTAATTTTAACAGATTCGATCTGGCCAATTATGCAGGCACGGCATCCTGACGGACAATATGCGATCGGTCAAGACTGCGGCATTTACTGGCGCGAAACCGAGCCGCCGGAAAAAGGTGCAGAAGCTCCTGATTGGTTTTATGTTCCCAATGTACCTCCTAATTTAGACGGTCATTCGATTTTAGATTTTAGATTTTAGATTTTGGATTGACCCCACGGATAAATTCGGGGGCTTGAGGATTTTAGATTTTAGATTTTGGATTGATTCCACGGATAAATCCGGGGGCTTGTACCATCAAGAAATTCTTGGTCAAATTCGCCGTTCCTACGTGCTGTGGCGAGAACACATAGCACCATTAATTGCTTTGGAATTTGCTAGCGGGAACGGGGATGAAGAGCGCGATTCCCTTCGGGATAGCTTCGCTTCACGTACTCCTTTATCTCGCACCGATGAAGGGGTAGTCACTAAACCGGGAAAGTTTTGGGTGTGCGAACAGGTGATGCGAATTCCCTATTACGCCATCTATGAAATTAACAGCGGTCGATTAGAAGTTTATCGGTTGATGGAGGGGTATTATCAACTGTTAGAACTCAATCAACGCGGTCATTTTCCCATTGCATCTTTAGGGATAGCATTGGGACTTTGGCAAGGCATTTATCAAAATCAAAGTATGCTGTGGCTGCGGTGGTGGGACGAGGAAGGTAATTTGCTGTTGATTGGCGATGAAAGAGCAGAATTAGAGAGATTGCGAGGGGAACAACAGCGGGAAAGGGCCGAGAGTGCAGAACAAGCACGACAAGCTGAATTTCAGGCAAGAAGGGATGCAATTCCCCGCTTGTTGGGAATGGGATTGAGTGCCGAACAAGTGGCGCAGGCGTTAAGTTTATCCGTGGAGGAAGTAACGGAGAATACTGGAGAGTGAGATAGTGAGAGAGAATTGGCGAAAAGGGCGATCGGTCTTAATAGACTTCATCATGAGAACCCATTTTGAGCAATAAAATAGCTTCCTCCTCATCTTCTGGATCGGTCACAAACTCAAATAAAATCCGATAATCATAATCTATTGAACACGACCAGATACCCGATAAATCTCCTGTCAGTTTGTGAGTTCGCAAGCTGGGGTTAAAGCAGTCTTCAGACAAAAGTTCAAGCGTAGCTTCAATTAAAAGGCGAAGCTGAGGATTTTTACGAACTAACTTTTTGAAAGTACGAATAGATTTGGGAGTCCAACCAATTTTCATCAATCATCTAACTCCGCCATAAAATCGGCTACCGAACCAAATTTAACATTGCCCTCAGCATACTCTTGACGAACTTCTGCAACTTCCTTGAGTAATTCATTTCGTCGCTGTTGTCGCAGACGATTCTGAAGAATATCTAGAAGCATGGCTTGATCTTCTAATGATAAAACTTCTACAGCTTCAAGAGCTTGCTGGAATTGAGATGTCTGTGTCGTTTTACTCATATTTTTTTTCTACTTATAATCACGATATTTTGTATTTGTTTTAGCAAGACTTATCCTAAGCTAGCATTTTTTAGTTGTGATGTGGAGAAATCCTGAGACGACTTTCAAAAGGAACACATTAGGTGTGAACGGCCCGCCCTACAAATTAATACCACATTTGCATCTTCTACAATCGCTTCTCACCCGTGCATCCTAAAGCAATCTACAAGGCGAGCTTACTCAGTAGTCACATAGAGCTTTACGAACCTCGATTTCTTCAGCAGCGATTTCGATGGCTTCGGGAACCCTTTGTTTATCGATAATGCCTGCATCAATGAGTGCATCAACGATCAAAGCCGCTAGCTGCTCGCTTGTTAAAGTTGATTTGGCTTCTTCGTTCTTAAATTCCTTTTCGGGAAGTTCGCGCATTGTTTTCTTTATCCTCTTTTTTTGCTGTTTAAAATTAGTAAGGTGGGCATCGCCCACCCGTACAAATTAATACTTCCTCTCCTGTGGCTCAAACATCGTAATCGCCACTGGCATATAAGCCAAATCAATCCCCGCCGGCGAATAATACGCCATTGTATGCTTCAAAAAATTGCCGTCATCGCGCTCAGTAAAATCTTCCCGCGAATGAGCTCCCCGACTTTCCTGCCGATTCAAAGCAGAAGTTAAAATCATTTTCCCGACAATTATCAAACTCCGCAACTCCAAAGCTTCCACAATTTCCGTATTCCACAAATTGCCTTTATCGTCTAAGTAAACTTCCTCATATTGTCGCTCTAAATCCGCCAATTTCTTTAAACCTTCCTGCATCAATTCGGCGCTACGAAATACACCACAATACTCAGTCATAGTATCTTGATACTGCTGCCGCACTTGATTGATTCGGTATTTTCCGGGACGCTCTACAAGTGCCTGAATTTGCTCTTTTGCTTCCGTAATATAACGCTGTTCGTCTACAGCAGGCAACTTGCGATTTTGTACAAATTGTGCTATGGTTGCGCCAGTAACTTTGCCATAAACGACGCATTCTAAAAGCGAGTTGCTGCCCAAACGGTTGGCGCCGTGAACCGAGACGCAAGCTGCTTCGCCGGCGGCAAAGAAACCGTCTACTAAACTGTCAGGACTGCTGCGAACTTGCCCGCTAACATTAGTAGGAATTCCCCCCATTGAATAGTGAACCGTAGGGCGCACGGGCATCGGCTGATTTACGGCATCAATTCCTAACAAACGGTGGGCTTCTTCCCAAGCAAAAGGAATTTTGCTCATAATTTTTTCGCGCCCCATGTGCCGCAAATCGAGGTAGATAAAGGGGCCGCCGGCACTACCATCAACATTAATCCCTCGGCCGGCGCGAATTTCTATGGAAATTGACCGCGAGGTGATGTCTCTGGGCGCTAATTCCATCCGCGACGGGGCATAATTGGCCATAAATCGATCGCCCTCTGAATTAATCAAATAAGCGCCTTCGCCCCGCACAGCCTCGGAAATCAACACTCCCACCGGATACAAACCAGTCGGGTGAAACTGCACGAATTCCATATCTTCCAGCGGCAATCCCGCCATAGCAGTCATCGCCAAACCGTCTCCAGTCGAGGCGTAATCGTTCGACGTGGTATTGTAAACTCGACCGTAACCCCCCGTAGCAAACATCACCGCCTTAGCGCGCACGACCTCAATTTGACCGTCTAGCAGGCTGTACATAACTACGCCCTTGGCTTGGCCTTCTTCCAAAATCAGGCGCGTAACATACCACTCCTGATAGATGTGAACTCCGCAGCGGCGCAGATTGTTGACTAATTCGTGGAGGATGGCGTGACCAGTTTTGTCGGCGGCGTAGCAGGTGCGGCGGTGGGAATGTCCGCCGAAAGCGCGCTGGGCAATTCTGCCGTCTGGGAGGCGGGAGAAGAGGACTCCCATGTGTTCTAAATCTATGACTACACCGGGGGCTTCGCGGGTGAGGATTTCTACCGCGTCTTGGTCGGCTAAATAGTCTGAACCTTTTACCGTGTCGAAGGCGTGGGCTTTCCAACTGTCTTCGGGATCGACATTTTGGAGGCTGGAGGCCATCCCACCTTGGGCTGCGACGGAGTGCGATCGAATCGGGTGAGTTTTAGCGACGACAGCTACCTTTAAACTGGGGTCAGTCCGGGCAATTTCTACTGCGGCGCGGCAACCTGCTAAACCGCCGCCTACAATGATTACGTCGTGTTCTAGCATCTTTTTGAATTATTTTGAGTGTTCTGCTCAACTTATGGTGACGCAAAAAAAAACTTCCCACCAAAAGAGCAGGAAGTTTTTTAACTTTTGATTTGAATGGGAAATCAAAAGTTAAAATTTCACATTGGACTAGCCGGCGCTTTCGACAGGCTGCTGATTGGACTGATTTCCCGTTGCAGAAGGTTGAGTTTCCGTACCGGGTTCTACAGCAAGCACTTCAATGTTATTTAGCAGAGTTGTAACGAAAGCAAACAGCAAGAAGGGCAGAGACAGCACTAAAATCAAGCCGACGGTAGCCAAGGCGAAGATTTGGCGGGCGCTACTCCACAAGGCGAGTGCCGACGCTAGACTTAGGAAGATGACTATCAGCCAAACAATGATTTGACCGTAAATGTCGCCAAAGGTGAGCGTACATTTAAGGCGATAGTTTTGGATGTTATTCATTTGATGCCTCGCGAGATTGCTATTACGACTTGTCCAAAAATACTTTGACAGTGTGTCAATGGCCACTGTAAATTTCTAAGTTTAGCTGCCGCAACCTGGTTTTAGGGCTGTTTTAAACATTTTTATAGAAGTTTGCAACAACACTTTATGAATTTTTGTTTCTGACTGGGAAATTTGGCCGAAACAAGACTTACGCACTCCGACAAAGAAACCGGGTTTTTTACTGTTTTGGCGGGCTGTAACGCGTCTTTTCGCAAAAAACCCGGTTTCTGGCAACCCCTGCGTCCAGGACTAAGCTGTTCTGAATCTAAATCGTATTTTTTGTGCGGGCTATAAGCCCAACCCCTACTCCCCACAAGAACTTTATCAAATTTTAGTTCACAGTTTAAATGTCCAACAGCTTACGAAACAAAGGCACAAGGGGAAAGTCTACTTTTTGAGGGAGCCCCGACTTGGTAAAGAAATGTTAAGCTGCGTGGAAATGGAATCAACCTTTATAGCGTCGCACCTGTCTTTTCGCCCATGTCTTCAGAGAGCAAATTGCTGATTTCGCGCTGTTTCCTGGCTGGTTTGGGAACGCAGATGTTTATGTACCGCGAAGACCGGATTCCCCAAGAGAGTCCGGTTCTGGTGGTGAGCAATCACCGCAGTTTCTTAGATCCTGTGCTGCTGACGGCGGCTTTGGGTCGATCGATCCGCTTTGCTTGTCATCATTACATGGGTCAAGTTCCGGTGATGAGGGAAGTGGTCACGACTTTCGGCGCTTTCCCCTTGGAAGCACCGGAACACCGACAGCAGCATTTTTTCTCTCAAGCAACAGCGCTACTGCAAGGCGGGGAGATGGTGGGGGTGTTTCCAGAGGGTGCAGAACCGATGGTGAAGCTGACTGGCCCGAATACTGTGGGGAAGTTTCAGCGGGGATTTGCTCATTTGGCTTTGCGGGCGCCGGTGCGGGATTTGGCAGTTTTGCCGGTGGCGATTAGTTCCTTTGAGGAACAGTCAATACGATCGGGTGTACCGCTGAAGTTGTTGAGTTTGTTCGATCCTTCGGAACCGCTGTTCGATCGATCAGGGTGGCATCCTGTGATAATTTATCAGCGAGTTAATGTTTTAATCGGCCGGCCTTATTGGATTACTGTCGAGAGACAGCAGCAATATCAAGGCAAAAAAGCCAAAGCAGTTGTTGCTGAACTCACCAACCACTGTCAGGGGGAAATTGCCGAATTACTCCAACGAGGTTGTTTGTAAGTTTGTTGACTGTTGACTGTTGACTGTTAACTATTGGCTGGTGTCAGCTTTCCAATCTAAAATCTAAAATCTAAAATCTAAAATCGATTGACTTGAATCATGGCAAATGCTAACAACAAGGTTCGTTTCCTAACCCCCAAACCCCCGAAACCCGATCGCCCTTTATTTGTATTTCTGCCCGGTATGGACGGGGGCGGTTTGCTGCTGCGCTCCCAAATTCCTAAATTAGCCAATCATTTCGACATTCGTTGCTTAACTATACCGGCTGACGACATGGCTAGTTGGGAGGTACTTGTTAGCGAAACAATTGCCTTAATTGAAGCAGAAAAGCAAGCCGGAAAGCCGAAGCGGCCGGTTTATCTGTGCGGCGAGTCATTTGGGGGCTGTTTAGCGATGAAAGTTGTGTTAGAAGCTCCTCAATTGTGCGATCGATTAATTTTAGTCAATCCAGCTTCTTCGTTTCGACAGCAGCCTTGGGTGCAGTGGGGCTCGTATCTGACTCAGTGGCTGCCGGCCAACCTTTATCCGCTGTCGGTAATCGGTTTATTGCCGATATTAGCATCATTAGGAAAGATTGGGCGCGACGATCGCCGCGCTTTGCTAGAAGCGATGCAAGCAGTACCGCAAAACACGTCTGTGTGGAGATTGGCGTTAGTGCGATCGTTTAATGTTGACGAAAATCAGTTGCGCGGTATCAAACAGCCGACGTTAGTAATTGCTAGCGGTGCCGATCGGCTGCTGCCTTCTTTAGCAGAAGCGAAGCTTTTAGTCAAGGTAATTCCCAAAGCTGAAATGGTGCTGCTGGCTAACAGCGGTCATGCTTGTTTGTTAGAAACAGATGTTAACCTTTATGGGATTATGCAAGCTCGCAATTTTTTGACAAAATCCGAAGAAAATCTGTCATTAGTCAATAGTCATTAGTCATGGGGCATGGGGCATGGGGCATTGGGCATCTCCGAAAAACAATCTTATCGGCATCAGCAATTAGCAATTAAGTAGATGAGTGGGAAAATACATAAGTATGTCATAGCTGCATGAAACGAAGTGAAACGAAGCAATCGCAATGGTTCTGGCAGATTTACATTCCGTTACCTAGCGAGGTTTCTTTGCGCCTACCTACTTAATACCTCTTGGATGTCGATGGTCAGGAACTGCAATAATAGCTTCAATTAAGTTCAGAGACTGTTGGCGAATTAAAAAAGGGTAATACCCCTCATAGGTAAAATGTAGATAGTGTAGGTTGGGTAGAGCGCGAGCGAAACCCAACTCTTTTAAAATAATGTGTTGGGTTTCGCTGACGCTCTACCCAACCTACTACATCTATGTGAGAAACACCGCGAGTGCTGGTTTTAGAGGTGAGGGGTGAAACCCTATGTGAATTCGCCAACAGTCTCTTAAGTTCATTAGCGATACACCGAGTTAGGATAGTATTTGCGATCGGGTCTGACCCGATCGCAAATACTATGATACATTGCTTTTTCAAGCCTATGCCTTTAGATGTGCGCTTCCTGACGTAATTCTTTATCCCTGCGTCGCACGTACACGAACAGATCGACTAAACCCAGGTATATCATCCCTTCCTATATTGCTTACTCTTGCCGGAATTATATACACGCTTCTGGATATACATTGTTCCGTGGGGGTAGCCTTTAATCTTTCCATTTTTATGTCACTTGAGTTGGAACTTGCCATATAAATCAATATTAGGGAACCCGGTAAGTTATCAGTTGTCTGGAAGCAAATCGTCATATTGCTCCTATTTTGTGGCTTAAAATCGACATCCTCTTGAAGACCGAGAGTCTTCTCTCCTAATAAAATTTTTTGTGCTAAGGCTGTACTGGCGAAACTAAAAGAGATGCCAACAGCAGCCATTAAAACTGCTGGTAGTTTTTTGACAATGCTCATACGACAATACCTCGTTTGTTGAAATTTAGGTTGATTAGTGGTTTTTTCTTCCCACATCTTTTAGACGTTTTCCCACCGCAATTTGGGAATTTTTCGAGTTACAGGCAAATTTTCTCTCCCAAAACCCACACTCAACCCCTCTAACCCTTTCCCAGATTGCTTTTGGGCTGCTGCAAAATTTTCTCGACTTCCCCACGCGCCGCCCAACCTATCAGCTACGCCCTTGGGTTTACCTGGGGGATGCTACGCTTTTGCGATCTCACTCAATCCCATCATCTTCTGTGATCGCCCTCCAGCTTACGGCATCGTAGACATTGCACTGACAATTGAGAAGGTGCGTTACGAAGAGAGCGATCGCACCCTATAAGAGAAGTGCGATCAAACTGTCCTTACCCGCCGCAGGTATCGATCTTTTCAGTTCTTAACCTTTTCGTGTATAAAAAGTTATCGCAAAGAATAGGTCATTGTAATCATAATTTGGATCATTTGGATCTGTAGCAGAATCTTCGCATGCGTACTGGAATGTTGATACTAAAGTGGTTGCTTCATCATCATCAAGGTTTGCGCTATCTGTTATGTACGAAATACAGTTACCAAAGGTTAAGGTATATTTTTGCACCTTCCCATTGGATTTAGGAGGAGTAATAAAAGAACCAGTCACAGACTTAGATAAATCTATACTCTGGATTTCAGTATCTATATATACATGACCATCCTCGTCTTCCAGCTTGATTGTATGCGACTTCTCACTTTGAGCAGTAGCGTACCAGCTAACAGCTTCGCTAGGCTTGATTCTTAATACATCGGTATTGCATTGTATAATCCGAGACATAATTAGTTCTTGCTCCGTAGGTTTACTGCGTATGTTGACAACTGGAAATTTGAAACCCTTGCTGCGCATCGATGGCAGAATTTAAAGGTAATTTTCCTGTTCATCCTCATTTATTAGACGTTTCCCGATCCCAATTTAGTCATTTTTCTAGTTACGAGGAAATTTTCTCCCCCAAAAATCCCCCCTCAACCCCTAGAACCCTTCCCCTTCTTACCCTTCAAGCGCAGCAAACTCTTCTCAACCTCCCCACGCGCTGGATACAACAACTGCTGACTCAAAGCACTTTCATAAGCCTGTATCGCCCCCAACCGATCCTTCAACCCCACCAAGGCTCTCCCTAACCAGTAGTCAGCCATAGCCGGGTTAAACGCTCTCAATTCCTGACATCCCTCACCGGCAACTTTCCACCAGCGCTGACTAGCCCCAACATCCCCCAGCACCTGGTAACTCTCCGCCAGCCACAGCGCCGTCGGTACGAATTGCAGAGAAATTCCCGCTGGTAACAACTTCCATCCTTTCTCCAACGCCTCCACCGCTTCTTGATGTTTAAGAGCCAAAGCCAACACCCGCCCATGACGAAACCAAGCATCAACTAACTGCGGCTGAAGTTTTGTGCCCTGCTCAGAAACACTACATCCTCGTTCAATCTCTTTGAAGTGTTCCACCAACACCCGCCCCGCAGTCGCCCAAACACTCCAACGTTCAGGAAATCGTTTCAGCATCTGTTCTACCACAAAACGCAATTCTTCCCAGCGTTTGGCAGCCGGTAAAATTTCACACAAGACCTGATAAATTGCACAATTATCGGGATACAGTTGATAAGCATTCGCCATCATCTGTGCTGCTTTTTGATAGTCTCCCGTGTCGTATAAGCACCTGCCATAGTAATACCAACCATAAGGATGATTGGGGTGTTGGGCGGTAAACTCTGCTAACACCTCCACACCTTGCCGCCAATCGCCTCGGAAGATGTGATAATAGCCCAGAGAATTGTGAGCCTCAGCCCCATGAGGAGTTTGTAGCAGTAAAGAGGTAATCATCTTTTTCGTCAGTTTCCCCTCTTCACCAGAAACTAATCTCATCTGAAGACGTTGCTCAATTTGTCGTTGCAGTACCCTAAAATCATTCGGAAATAGAGCTATAAGCTCGCTCAACAGCTCTGTTGCGGCGCTCATATCCCCCACCGCCAGATTCGCATCTTGGCTGTAAATCAACGCCACAACATCATCTGGGTTGATTGCCAAAATTGGCTCCACAGCACTGATCACGCCAAGATGATTTTCTATCTGCTGATACACCTGTATCAAAGCGAGCCGGTGAACGACTTTTTCAGGTTCTAAATGAGTTGCTAAATTAAAGGCAATAATTGCTTTGTCACTCTCACCCCGACAAACTGCAATCAATCCCTTGATATGATGCTGAGTCGCTTCGTTTTCGTAACACGACAAGGCTTTTTCATAGACTTCTATTGCCTCTTTTTCTCGTTTCATTAGCTGCAATAGTTTCCCTAGTTGCAGCCGCACACCCATTAATTGCGCTTGTCGCTCAATCACTTGATGATATTCGACAACCGCTTGTTGCCAGTCTCCCATCTGGTAAAGCAAATTAGCTAGTTCTAACCTTTTTTTCCATCCTTGGGGATATTTCTGAACATACTTACTTAAAGTGTTCAATTTCTGCTCTTGTCTAATTGGCTTTTCTTCTAAGAAAAAGTGAACATTCATCTCTAGCCCAGAAGATTGGCAGAACTGCACCAATGATGTGGCAAAGTATCCAGACATAATTTAGACTGGCTATAGATAAGGGGAAATAAAATAATTTACGTTAATCCGATTATGTCTTAGTTACTCAAACTAAACAAGCTATAAAAGATTAATTGTTAGCAAGGAAAATCAATGCGATCGCGTCAATCAATGGCTCTCTCGTAAACAAAAAGCGATATCTACAACGGGCGTTGCCTACGCACTCCGAAAAAAAGCGATCGCGCCCTTCGTCGAGTGGGCAAGATCGCTTTTTCTTCAATTTTTTGAACACTGAAATGGAGCAGCACTAAGTTGGTAATGTCCCCAAAGTCAAAGAGATTTCACTCTCACGCATTATGGATTATTTTACCTTTACATTTTTCTGGCTTCATCAAATATCTTGTCTAGCTCCTCGGAGTCCTTACGGTTGGCAGATTCCCCTGTATCGTCTGCCCAAATTGTTAGCATTCTAAAACATAGCTTAACTGATAACACTTTTTGAGTGTTGCAGTAATCAAATAATCTTGTCTTCCTGTCTGCTGGATTCTTCCATATCTCGTCAAATGATTTGAACGTGGCATATCCCCCAGGTACTTTACTCAGCATATCCCTGAACTGACCAGCAATTAAATAAGTATCTGGTGTTAAATTTAACTGCCTAGACGGAATACTTTCCACAGGAAGCTTTACCGTGTCTGACTGAAACTTTTCAGAGGTAATCGAGTTGGTAGCAGCAAAGCCGCTGACTGATGTAGATGACCACAGGAGACTTGCCACGAGTGCGATCTGGATTTTGCGGGATGTACTCATTTTTTGTTAAGAAAGATGTAACTAATGCCTAGACTCTAAGCGGTTTGATCTGACCGCTTATTTATTAGTTAGACGTTTTCCCACCCCAATTTGGGAATTTTTCGAGTTACAGGCAAATTTTCTCTCCAAAAATCTCCCCTCAACCCCTAGAACCCTTGCTCATCTTACCTTTTGGCTGCTGCAACATCTTCTCAACTTCCCCACATGCGGGATAAACAACGGCTGACTCAACGCACTTTCATCTCCAGACTGGAAGGGTAGTAGAGATGTAGGAATGATGGGTTGACACTCCCCGGCCTTGAAGGCGCGGGGATTCTTGGATCATCCAGTCGATTTGCTTGTTGATGTCACCACCAGCGAGTAGAGATCGGTCTGTCCCCCAGCGTGAATTCCGGCGTGCCCCGCCGTATTTAAATTAAATTTTGCCTGCTTTAACCCTTTCGCCAAAATGTTCAACGCAGCATTGTGGTCGCGATCCAATATCGTACCGCAACCACAAATATGGGTTCGAGTTGACAGGGTTTTCTTGACTAGATTGCCGCAATTTGAACAGTTCTGAGAGGTGTACTGTGGTGGAACAGCAATGACTGTTTTGCTGTACACTTTCCCGAAATATTCCAAATAATGATCAAGTTAGTGACCAGGCTGCATCGCTGATTGATTTAGCGAGCTTGTGGTTTTTAACCATATTCCGAACCTGAAGGTCTTCGTAGGCTACAAAATCGTTAGATTTTACCGCGCACAACGCCGTCTTTATGGCGAAGTCTTTACGCTGCCTGCTGACTTTCCGGTGTTTTCTTCCTAACTTGTTGATCGCCTTTTTCCGGTTCTTGGAACCTTTCTTTTTCCGAGAAACTCGCTTCTGCAATCTCTTCAAAGCTTTTTCACTCTTTCGGAGGTAGCGAGGATTAGGAACTGTTTCGCCGTCGCTATCAGTATAAAAGTGGTTCAATCCCACGTCTATTCCAATAACCTTACCAGTCGGAACAAGTTCCTCTTTCCGCTCCACGTTGATACAGAATTGGGCGTGGTAGCCATCGGCACGGCGCACAATCCTAATTCGTTTAATCTCATCAGGCGCATAAAAATGCAAATCCCGACTACCGATTAACTTGAATCTCCCAGCAGCAAATCAATCTTTAAATGTTAGGCATCTTTTGTCACTAGAAAGCGACCAACCGGACTGCTTGTACTCAACAGAGCGAGTATGTTTCTTGAACTGCGGGTATCCTTTTTTTCCTGGCTTCTTAGCTTTGCAGTTAGCAAAGAAACGCTGGATAGCAAAAATGGCACGTTCGGCGGAAGCCTGACGTGCCGTCGAATTAAGCTTGCCTGCCCATTCAAACTCTTTTGCCATAACGGCGCATTGTTTGTACAGGTCTACTAGCTTAATCCCTTGATTATCTATCCAATGTCTAAGAGTTTTGTTTCGCACAAATTGAGCCGTCCGAATCATGTTGTCGATGATTCGATACTGCTCCGCTTTGCCCTTCAACTTAAACTCTAATACTATCATTTCAATAGTCTACCACTATTACAGAAACTTTGATTTGCAAGTCTGTATCTTTAACGAATCTTCACAGTCTCTGTAATTAAAGCCGTCCTATAAGGACGGGGCTTTAGACCCAATTTCTTGGTAAAGTTTCCAGACATAGTACGGTGACTTGATAGCTAATTTCTTCATCCTGGCTTTTTGGGGGAATTAGTGATTCCCAATTGCATTGGGGTTGAGACTTTTCTGGCAAAGGAATTACCAACTTTAAGGCGGGCGAGGAAGAATTTAGAGGAGTATCATCTTCACCGGCCAGATATTTGGTTAAATGCCTTCGCAGAATACGTCCGGCTTTGGTCACGCATTTGCGGACGTTTTCTTCAGAGCATAGAAAGAGCTTGGCAATATCTTGATAAGATTTATTTTGGTAGTGGTATAAGACAAAAGTATCGCGGAGTCTGGGAGGCAAGGAGTCAATTTTGTGGTAGATATATGCCGGCAATTCCAGGTCTATAAGATTAGGTTCAGTAAATCCTAAGTTAGAATAAAGTGCGGGATAATCTTCCAGTTTAATCTCGTCTATGTTTTCAATTATTAATGTTTCTCGTTTTCGTTTTCGATGGAAATCTATGCAGAAGTTATAGAGAAGTTGAGTTAACCAAGCTTTAGGACATTTAATTTGAATTCCATAGTTTTGCCATTCATTCCAGGCTTTAAGCATTGCCTGACTCAATACTTCTTCGGCATCGAGTGGGTTTGAGTTCATCCACTTGAGACAGCAATGGGAAAGATAATCTTGATGCGCCTGCCATTCTTCCCAAAAAATTGTATTTTTATCTTCAGTTTCATCCCACAGGATTGATGCAGCCACTGATTGAGAAGATGACCTGATTTTTTGAGGTCTATGGCTATTGCTTTCCATTTACATTTACAGGAGATTCCACATTTATGAAGTACACCCGCCTATCTTGACATCTCCCCATGCCTAAAGGCGAGGGGATTCATAAGACCACAATTTAAGTCTTACAGGTGCTGAAAAGTCACCTCTACCAACTCCACTTAGATCGAGTCCAAGTATTGTTGCTACTTTACGACCAATATTTGCACAACCATTGCAATCTGCATTAATTAGCCACCCCTTCGCTGTCCGATATAATCCACGTTTAATTCTTGTTCCCGAAGCTTTCCACCACTCGGATTTTTCGCCGATTTTAGGCAGTTCGTCAGCATCGAGAAAAGAAGTTTTTGAAGTAGAGGATTCTTCGGTTTCGACGAATTTAATTCCGTACTGTTCGCCGAGTTGAGCAATTCTATCTTTTAACCTACGCGTGGGAATCTGAACAAATTTTTGATTGGTATTTGTACCCAGATTTAGCGAATCTTTCTGATGCTTGTTCCATCCAAATATGACTGTACCAATCTTGGATGATATACAATGATCGATAACCTTACGAGCAGCTTTATTAACTGCATCCCGCATTGTTCTATTTCTGCTTTCGGTCAGCCGTTCCAGTCTTTTCGACCAGAATCCATTGTCTTTTCCAGACATCAAGCTTGCCACTCGTTTGTTATAGCCTTGGTTGATGGACTTGAGATGCTTTCCGTCTACGATGAATGAAGTTCCAATATTGCTGACACAAGTTATCCAGTTGTCCATCCCGTGGTCGATCATCAATACATAATCAACGTTGACATCGGATTGAACAGCTTCTTTTTGGTAAACCAATTCTAGATAAAAACATCCGTTTCTGGGTAAAATCCTGTACTCTCGAATCGAAGAATGCTCCTTATTAGATGGCATCGTCAGATAGAACGCATCTATGCCAAACCAAGCTTTAACTTGCTTCCCTAAAGGAAATCGCAACATTCCATCTTTTAATTTGACTGATCTACCTGTAAAAGTTACAAGGGCTAATCCACCTTGTCTGTATCCAGGAAGTCTTGGATGTTGCGTCACTGTCCCTTCTTTGATTCCAGCAAGCCCGCCCAAATAGGATTGGAAAGATTCAGCAACGCTAGTCAGTATCTGCTGTGCGGTATCTGAATAAAAAGCTTTATAATGAATGTTTCGATTGTCCGTTTCTAAAACTTTATGCAGCTTGGCTCTACTCGGTATCCTGCCAGTTTTGAAGAATAGTTGTCTGGCATAATAATTTCCACAATTAATTAACTTTGAGGCTTCACTACACAAGAATTCTAAGACTGCTTTCAATTCTTTGTCTGGACTAATTAGATTTTGCTGGCATCCATACATTCTGTTTTCCTCCTTGCTCTATATTAGCATAGTATTCTTGATTAAAGGTAAGGATTCAGGTCTAAAAACTTGCGGCTCCAACGCTTGTCTGGCAAGGGTTTTAGGGCAAACTAAGGGTTTTTGTCTTTCGTGGTTAATTGTCAATAAACGAGGATAAGTGACAGTTTTTCGTGGTTTATTGAGAATAGAGATTGATTTAGTATCAAGCTCCATATCTAAAGTCTTTGCCCAGCAAGGAGTTCAGTGACCTGAATCCTTACCCACTGCCTGACAACTAACGACTGAATCCCATCCCCCTTAATTGGGGGATTTTCGTGTCTACAAGTTTTGTCTACAATATGTTGACAGTGTAGACAGATATCAGTTAGTGTAGACAAATACTGTATACAGGTGTCTACAATGAGTCAAAGTCAAGTCGTATCATTCAGGGCTTCTGGTCATTTTCTGAACTGGATAGAAGCTCAGAAGCTAGACAGTGAGTCGCTTAGTCAAGCTGCACAACGCATTCTCAAGGAAGTCTCAGGCACGTCTACAGCGCTGTCTAATTTGTCTACACCTATAGTGTCTACAGTGTCTACAGACTTGTCTACACAAAGTAATGATAGCGTCGTGTCTACAGAAATTGTAGACACTGTAGACAAGGCTGTAGCCGATCGCCTTGACCCGGTGATGGAGCGGATGGCCGCCATTGAGGAACGGCTGGGAAAATTGAGTGCCTGAGTGATGGCAAAGATGAATCACTCAGGCAGGAATTGAAAGCGGCCAACAAGCAGCTTGCAGAATGGGATAAGGAACTGAACCAGTTGCATGAGCGCAATGGTGACTTAGGACTGAAGGTGCAAATGCTGGAGCAAGAACTCAAGGAAGTGCAGCGCGATCGGGAAGAAAGTAAAAACTCGGCTCCGACCGTCGCAGAATTTCCAGAGCCGGCCGACTTGCTCAATCAGTTAAAAGCGCAGCGTAAAAAGTCGAGGGCGGACTTGGCAGATATGGAGGTGGTTTTGGACATATTAGAAAACCATTGGCGCGAAAGTTGAGCGGAAAATGGTTTTTCTTGCTATGCAGTCAACCTGAAACCCTTAACGGACAAGAGAATTGTTAAACGGAGAGGGTGGGATTTGAACCCACGGAACCTTGCGGTTCACCTGATTTCAAGTCAGGCGCATTCGACCACTCTGCCACCTCTCCCGGCGCATAAATTTTATCATACCAGCAAATGTCTCTAACTACAAATAGCTGCAGATTCAGTGCGCCGATAAAGAATTTGTTCTCTTTCTACCGCGAAATCTTCGCCTACCCATACCAGGGACACTTCCGACACTGCTCCATTTTCCAGCAGGACGATCGAGAAATTCCGCAATTTCGAGCACTCTCTCTCCACAATTCGCGGTACGCTGGCCGCATTCAAATACACCGTACCCTCTGCACTCACCTCCAGCGACTTCCGCAACTCGTGCTTTGTGTGCCGCAGTTTGTGGTGCATATGACCAAAAGTTACCAGAGGTATGTGCTTTCCTGTGGTACGAGTTCGATCGATCGCCTCCGCAAAATCCGGGTCGCCCCAATCCCCTCCCAGTGGCTTCCAATCTCGCCCGCAGGGGTCTTCAGGAGCCTCTCCTAACCCCGTCGGGCCCGTGTGACCCAAAAAAATCACATTTTCGCAATCGGCATCCGCCGCAGCCGCTGCAATGCGCCGCGCCGACTCCTCAAAACTTTCTACCCCAAACCACTCCGAGTAAAAATCCCCGTACTTCCACTCCGAACCCCCCCAAGTAAACGGGCGGCTTCCCACCACAGTTACGCCCAATTCGGGAAAATCCCGTTTCCCGTAACCGACGTGAGCTTCTCCCATTAAATCTAACTGCTGTTTTACCCAATTTTCTTGAGTGCGATCGTAAGGACACTGACTGCGGCCCCACTCTGTCGCCGTGTACCAAGCATCGTGGTTCCCAAACACCGCTGCTTTCGGAATGTCCAATTGGGCGATCGCCCGCACCACCTCCACCGACTCATTGCCAAAATCCCCCACAAACAGCACCAAATCAACGCCCAGATGCTTCAGGGCCTCGCCGTCTTCAGCTTCCCAGCGATCGTGAACATCCCCAACCACCGCAATTTTGATAGATTTAGCCTCATTCATGTGATTTGCGTTCGTTCGATCGATCCCTTACCGCTTAAAAATTCCTACTAAACTTACCAATTTTCGGCAAATCCAGCCTTCACTAATTATACAGTGCAGCCTCTCCCAGGGAATTTGAGATTTTAGATTTTAGATTTTAGATTTGCTCAGCTTTCTTCATCTTTCACTCCAGGGCGCAAAAATTCTCTCCCCCTTTGACATGAGAAGCGATTGGCCTGAAGTTAAGCCCGTTAATCACCGACTCCAACGCCATAAAACTCAAGCGAGTCGGGACAGAACCCCTAGACTGAATTATTCCTCCCTATCAGGTTCCGCCGACCTTTCTTCATCTTCAATTGCAAATTCGCTGATGTAATCTCGCACGACACGCTCGAAGAACAGGGTGGCCGGTAAGCTCGACCAGTCGCTGTAGTGACCGAAACCATAGCGCAGAGATTCTACCAGTGCAGCAAGGCGATCGGGCTTGTCATTTTCTTGTCGCAAGGTAACAACAATCTCAAGGGGATTGGGAGTTGTCCACTGACCCAAAAACGGCGGTTTGCTTGCGATTTTGTCAACTTTTAATTTAGCTTTATTTAAAAGTTTGCCTTTGGAATCATCAGATTTATTGGCAGCTTCGTCAACTTTTAAATCAGCATTATTTAAAAGTTTGTCTTGAGAATCCTCAGCTTTCTTGGCAGCTACGTTAATTTTTGTTGAGCGATAGCAACTTTGACCGCGTAATTTACCTGGTTTTTCATTTCTTACAGATAGATAAGCAACACAACCCGTTTGATTAGTTGCACTTAGTCGAAATAATCCCTTTACACTAGAGGCTGAAGGAATTTCAAGGGTTGAAGTCAGTTCTTTTTTTGTCCGCGTATCTTCCAGAGAAGTTTCTGTTAAATATCGGACTTTTTTATCTATAATTCCAGGGGCGAGGTCTTGGCGAATCCGAATTATCCGCGCGCCTTTCCATTCTTGCTCCATATGTTCGTGCAAGGGGCTTCCCGACTGGGTTTCAAAATTAATCTGATTTGCATTCATTTTAGAATCGGCAAGCCAAGACCAAAGTTTCACGCAGTTGGAAGAATCGATCGTAACTAATGGTTGATTTCCCTCCTCTACAGAATTGGAAATAATCTGCTTGACAAATTCCATGAAACGATTCCGACGCACATCTTCTTTGTCAGCCAGTTTCACGGGGGAGATTTGGGAAATGAAGGCGATCGCATCAGAAAACTTGCTCCAAGGACTGATTTGTAAACTATTCCTATCATAAGCACAGCACAGTTCGCACTCGCCTGTCTCCACGTTGAGACGCATAGCAATTGGTAAAAATGTCTTCTCAATAGAGCCGCGAGCGCGACCTTTCTGTTTGCGGACGATCGTAATCCCAATAATTTCTTTGGGTCTGGCTTCTTGAGGAGTATCTTTTAGCCATTTGTCAACCTTTTCCTTGACATCATCAATGCGGCCAGAATGAGCCCAAAGTAAGTCTTTTAGAGCCGCTTGCACTCGATGGGAAAAATTATCGAGGTTGAGAATATTTTTGTCCTTAGTTTTTTCAATCGGTAGCAGAAACTGCACGCAAGAACCAGCGATTTTAGCCAGTGCTTGACGGGAGGAGGGTTTATTCACCGAATCATCATGTTTCTTGTCTGGATACCATTCCCGTGCCATTACCAGGCAAAAAGTTCGCTGTTTGCGTAAAGCAAGTTGTTGGACGATCGACTCCCAGGCTTTTATGCGGTTTTGCGATCGCTCTTTCGCTTTCAAATTTGCACCGGGCAATGACTCTCTCGGCCCGTGAGTGTTTGCTGGCAAACGATTAGCCATGAGTTCGATCGCACCACCCCACAGAACTGGAATCATTGCTTGCAGCAGTTTCACTTCGGTTTGACATTGTTCTTCGTAAAAGACAACAAGCAACAGTCTTTCGTTAGGATATAGCCGACGCATAGCTTCCTGGTTTGCCTGAATCATCGCCTTGAGTTCTTTTAATTGACAAACCAATTTAAGGGCTTTTCTGCCTTTTGCAATATTATCTAAATTGATATCAAGGTGTTTAGTGAGCAAGCTGTTTAACTCATTGTCCTCAAAGCTTTCTAGATATTTGGGAGTCAAATCATAGCAGTCGTCTTTTTCGAGAACTTCTAAAGCAGCACCTAACAGAGTAGGCAAATTAATCATGCGTGAAGCTGTATCATCTAATTTGTGGCTTTCACCTCTCTTAAAATTTACAGGATAGTAATTATCAAAAGCTTTAAAACCGATAGGTTCAATAATTTTGGCTATCGACTCAAAAGCTTCTAATTTATCAATCTCCGGTACGCCTGCGTCAATTCCGTGTTTCCCTTCTTGCAATCCGTTGCGGTAAGTTAATACTACTTTACAGCTATCCGTTGAAGCTTTCCCCAAAGCAATTTGGGAACCATCAATATTTTGACCGTTAGGGGTTTTCAGCGGGAGTTTTAGCTTGCCGCGCAAGGCTTCAAAATCTTTATCGATCGCCCAAAACCAATTTTTCTTTTTGTCGGGTTGATTTTTCTCAGGTTTTTCGGAATCGGAAAGCACCGTGTAGCGAAAGGTGCGATCGCTATAATCATCAGAAAAGACAAAGCCGCTAATATTTGCTGAGTTATAGCGTGCAGGTTGTAACCCACTTAACCAGCGGCGTTTGGAAACATCTATCTTCAATAAAGGCTGGTGCAAAGAAGGATAGGTTACAACTTCTAAGCGTACCACCAGACTGAATGTTCCTGTAGTGTCGGGTAGAGTAATGGGATCGGTAATCAATTCTGCCATCCCAGTTGTGAGGCTACCACTGCTGGAAATAACCCGCTTCATTGTTCCTAGCTCCTGAAAAATCTCTTTTCCCGCGATCGCACGAGCTGCATAATCGACTAACACGCGATAATCATAATTGTTGCTGTGTTTTGTAGTTCCTGTATTTGGATTCCATTTCCAAGGTAAAACTTGAGACTCAGACGGAGTAATTGTTAACAACTCCTTTCGATCGTGCAAATCTTCCAAACGGTCGATAACTTCCACTAGCCCATCTTCTTTTTCAGCAAAAGGTTTTAGGAAATTTGTTATCCACTCGTTGATAATTGGGCGTAACGCTTTCTGGATATCTTGTGTACTTTCGGAATTTAAGTAAGCAAATGGTTCCGGCTCATTTACACTTTTAGAATTCAACGAATAGTTACTCAAACCTACATTTGACTGAATCCGTGCGGCACTGTCAAGTCCTACTTCTAACAAACCTCGCAGCGAGGCATAAGGGAGATTTTTGATGGCTGAATCGCCCTTGCAAGCAGCTTTTTGGATAGTTGAAAGCTCATGTAAAGCAGATTTTGTCCAACCTAGTGTCAAGCCTTTGACTGTTACTGGCTCGATATTATCTGGCACGGTAAAAGCTAGGGTAATTTCTTTCAGACTCTTATTCGCAAGAGGAATGTAAAGAGTGTCTGAAACCACAGTAGCTTCAGTTTCTTCGTCATCATCGGATTCGATTTCGTCAAAAATGTCGTCGTTCATGGTTGCATCTCCAATAATAGTGGTTTCCTTTATAGTCCTGGACGCATGGGGGCCAGAAACCGGGTTTTTTTACGAAAATATTTCGTTACAGCCCGTAGATTCGGTAAAAAACCCGGTTTCTTTGGTCTGAGTGCGTCCAGGAGTGCTTTACTTCGCCGTCGCGATCGAATTCAATTTCGTCCAAAATTTCGTCGTTCATGCTTACATCTCCAATAAAGGCGAAAAATCATTAAAATCGTCTTCTTCCTCTGTCAAACCTTCTGAATCGCGTAAACTTTCCGGGTAAACTATGCCATTAATGCGCCGCAGGGGCTCCAGAAATGCACCGTAAAGTTCTTGATAAATTTCTCGAATCACTGGATCGGGATGCTTGACGCATTCTTCTAAAATAATTCGCATTTGAACTAGCATACTGTCCCGCCCGGAGTCAGGTTCATTTTTAGTGGATTTAATAGCCCAAGCTGCATCGACAAAGTAAACTTGTACCGGACACCCATTTCGCATCCCGCGCCCGATAGTTTGCAAAATCCCAACCATCTGATTTGCCGTAAACGGTTTAAATAAATCTTCACCCAAACGGCTAGCCATGAGAGGTTCGCGCAACAGTCGATTCGCCGTTTTCCATAGTTGTTTTCTCGACTGTTTCCAAGCATTAGAAATTGCAGGCAAGCCTTCTATTTCAGTAAAAACTCGACTGTCAAATTCTTGGGTAGCTTTGCCGGCGAGGCTGTACAAAAGTTGCGTATCGTCAGTGGTGGGGTGGGGACGGGTGAGGAAATAAATTGTGCCAATCGCTGCATCGAGTTGCCTATCTCCTTTGGTAAAAACAATATTCACGCCTCTACCGATCGCCAACATCGGAAAAATGATAATATCGCAAGTTTCATCATCTCCTAAAGCCTCGCACTGAGCCGTGGTAACGAAATCTGTGGGTTGCTCTCCGTTTTTGAGAAAATTAACAACTGCTTTGGTTCTTTTGCCGATTTCTGGATGGTAATCGTTGATAAAATTCTTAACGTTCCGAGCTTGTTCGTAGCTGTTAACAATTAAGGCAGCTTTGCGGTAAATACCATGTTGCACGTCAAAGTTGAGGATGGATTTGTAAATTTCAGATTTCTTGGTTCCTCCTTGCACCAGCGCGTCTACCATTTTTTTTAAATTACGATCGCGCAATTCGCCTGCACCGCTATATCGGAGAGGTTCATCGCGCGATTCGCGATCGGGCAGCCATTTGAAGCGGTAAAAGCTCTTTTTGGGTTCGTGTTCTGTTTGCCGCGGTTTCAGCAGATAATCCGGCCCAGAGTTAATGTGATAAGCAGGACTTGCTTCGAGAAATGAGGTAGCTGAAGTCATTAAAACTGCCGGCGCTGTCAGTTCGCCATCTGCCTCAAATAACTGATGAAAACGGTGCATTAACATCCGAGGCGCGCCCACAAAAATAATATAAGACAGTTCCACATTTCGGGCTTGAGAGCGAGTAGTTTGTGCCGATTCACAACTGTATTTCACGCCCGAAAAAGACCCCAAAATATTCTCAGGAATCAGTTGTCGCAGTTCGGGTGTTGCCGTTGATTCGACAATCGGTTCCCGAAGCAGTCCTTCTGCTACCATTGTTCGAGTTTGCGGTACGATACGCTGATAGCCTAAAATCACAAAAGTAACGCAAACAAGTAAGGTAATCGTATCCTGAGCTTCGCCTGATGCAGTGGCATCCTTAAAACACAAAGGCAAAAACAATTCGGCAATTTCTTTGACTATTTTATCGCGCCGTTCGATCAGATTCTCCGCTAAATAACGACGAAAATAAAGAATTTGAGTTTCCCATTGCTGTTTGAGCGTGTCGGCGTTTATTCCCAGCCTTTGAGCGCACAGATCCATGTTTAGCCGATCGTGCGGTTCAATGCCAGTGCGATCGTAAAAAGCATGGTAAGCAGCCGTTTCCCAGAATTCTTTCAAGGCTCGACTTTTGCTAAATCCCTGTTTGACTTCCTCTTCGTCAAGGCGATCGCGTTTAGAAGTTTTCTCATAGCCATCCAACAAATCGCTGACTATTCTCAGAACGGTTAATAACTGATTCTCATAGCGTTGGCTCACTCGCGATGAGGGCATATTTTGAACGGCAGTAATTAATGATGTATTGCGATCGCCAAATTCCGATAAATTGCGGCTGTAAAGTTCTACATTGCGGTCGAACAATCGATAGTTTTCTCCGCGAGCAAAAGGATTGTGAATTTGCTCTTGAATGGCTAAATGGATAGATTCTTTCGCCCCGGAAAGTTTTAAAGTTGCAGCACCGTAAGCATCCAGATTTGATTGCACCATATCTGCTTCGTCAAAAACTACGACATCGAATGTCCGGGCAATTAATTCAAAATAACGAATGCGCTCGCGAATAGCATGGGGTGGTACTTCCGTATCCATTGAAAGAACGTGGCCGACCCAAATATCGGCATCTAGCAAATCGCGGGGTGCTTTGTGGCGACCGCACATCGTCCAAACCGGACAAAGATACTTTTTCATTTGCCCTTTTTTGCCACCGCTTTGTAAAATTTCATTGCAGGGTGCATAACCAAATCCCCACATCGAAGTATCAGCAGTAGAAAACGCAGGTAAGACGCAATTTAAGCCAAAAACTTCTGCTTGTTCCAAACTATAGCCAAAGCCGCCATTTCCCCCTGATGCTGCGATCGCCTCGGCAATATTGTTAGCGTGTCGGCGGCGAGTTCCATCGCTTTGACCGACTAGCATTCCCACTTTAATTTCATGAAATGCTAGTTCTGCCATGTACTGTCTGGCAACTTCAATAGAGGGAAACACAAACATCGCTTTATAACCGCGTTTTCCCAACCACACAGCTATTAATACGAGCAAAGTTGTTTTGCCCGATCCAGGCAGTCCAATTAAGTGCTTGATGCCTTCTAATTCGATGACTGTTTCTTCCCGCAAACCCTTGCCAATTTCTGGCACCTTAAGTGCAAAATGTTGAAACCGTTGTACCCAGCTACCCCGTCTTTTTTCAGGGTGATTTGCTTCGCGTTCATCCATCTCAACTGCTAACTCGTACAGTTCCGCAAGGGGAATGCGGATTTTTGCTTTCGGGGCGCGATCGAGGGAATGGGTGCGGCGCGGCGCAAGTGGGGCTGCGATCGGCCCAATTGGCACTCTCGCGGCTGTTGTTTCTTCACCTAAAGCAACGGCCATTGGCTGGCGGGGATCGGCAAAGGTGGCGCTGTAAAATTGGTGTGCTAAAGGCTGACCCAGAATTTGACGTGCTTGGGCAATTAAAGGGTCTTCTAGGGGGTCTGTGCGTTGAAAGTGAAGTGTTTCTAAGTTAATTTTATAGGTTCCTTGAGTTTTGTTGCGGTAGTGGCGATCGTTATAAATAGCAACGGCGTGTTTCACTGACTGTTCTGTTACGTAAGCCAGCGACATCAGGCGCATATTGAAAATGGCTTGGCGGGCTTTTGCCAACGCGGGTGCATTGATGATACTCGCCATTCCCGATATCGTTAAAGGGGCATATTCTAGGGAATTAGTTTCGATAAATTCTGCCATCAAGACACACAGCCAGCAAATGCGATCTATTCCCGTCCAGAAATCTGGTTTAATTCTCATATTTGATTTTCTTTAACAACTGTATGACTTGTGAAACAGACATAATTTCGAGAGTAGCAGGATCGCCTTTTTTATCGATCGCTGACCGGAAAGTAGAGAGGTAATCTGGCCGCTCCTCAATTAATTGGTCGCTGACGGCAATGATGCGGCGGCGGTAGTGAATCAGCCCTCCGATGCCAGTGCGGTTGAGGCGCAAAGCAAGGGAGACAGGACTGGTGTATGACTTAGCATCAATGCCGATATTGCGACCGTTAATTGCTACATCGCATAGGTCTGATTCTGGGTAAAGTTCGGCATCTAGTCCGTTTTTTATGGCTGCCTTAAAAATTGCTAATTCGTCGATCGCCGGCCCAGTCCAATAGGTTAAAATTTGCGGTTGGGCAATCAGCAATCGGTCTTGGTTTGGGTCTGATTTCTCCGAAACTTTTGCTGTTGAGGAGTTGTGACCGAGGCATTGGCGAATCGGACATCGCCCATCGGGAAAAAGTTCTTTATTGGGATAGGGGCGCATCAGCGTACCGCAATACGCGCAGCGATGAGCGTGTCCGTCAATTAACCAGACATCCGGCACGCTATCAAAAAAGGTGTCAACAATCATTCCCTGTAAAGGTGTTAAATCGTTGTCACGTAAATACTCTAAGAGTTGGTGTTCTCCGATGAGCGATCGGCTGCCAAATAGCGATCGCAAAGCCGTATAAGCTTTGTGCTGGCGGCGAATTCCCAATCGTTCAGTTGCGTCGCGCAACCGTTGGTACAGGCGGTGTTCGATGATATTATCTTCGCCAAAAGTACCTTTACTGTTGGCAATTACTGCACAATCTGGGGTTGGCACTCGCAAGTCTGGATCGATGAGAATTACTTGACCAGAGTCAAAATCGGCGTGACAAAAAATATCTAATTCCCACTGATCGAGGGGATATCTAGCACGTTCCAAAACCGTATGCACGCAAGCGGCGCGATCGCTTTTTCCAGATTCGATATATAGCCTGCCCAACTTGCACATAGCCCGATAAAGTTCCGATGGCATACTATCATCGTCTTGGCGAACGATGTCTCGATTGAGAATTCTTGTGTATTGTCGCAGAATTCCCTGGGCTAGCAATATAACAGTATCTTCAGCGAGATCGATCGTGCTGGCGTGTCCTGTGGGTAATGGCAATGTCGTTGTTTGCATTTGTGGCAACCAGGTTGGGTCTTGACCATCAGTCTCGGCAACAATTTGTTGCTCCAATGTTGCGTCGGGGAATGAGGGTAAAACTTGAGCGATCGCGGCCAGTGTCCAGCCTTTCTTGAGCAAAAGTGCTGTTGCCAGTCCTTCTAAAATCTGCCGAAACCGAAATTCTTGACCTTTCGGCTGTGACAGGAGTTGCTTGGCTCTCCACGATCGCACAGTTCGTAAGGCTGGTGGTTCCACAGATAGCCCAAGCTGCTCAATCTGTCGTTTTAGTTCTTTTGTCAGAAACTCAGCAGTTCCCTGCCACTGGCGATCGTCTTCAAAGTACATAGATGTATAAAACCAACCACTTTACAGCGTATACTGATTACAGTAAACGATGTAAATAAAGGATGTCAATAGAGGCTACTCAAAATACTCGTGGCTCAAGGTAGTCATTTACCTGTGAATATCTTGCGGGATAAAGCTTTCAGTCTAATTAGAGTCAGGTAAAAACTTAGCTGAGTCCACTCTTGGATCGCAAAATCTTGCTCCCATTGCCAGTCAGTCGGTTAACCTATGGCAAATTTTCTACCTCTGGCCCAACTGCCCACCGTTTTTGGTGAATTCAACTATAATTCAAAATACACTTGAGTCCAGCCCGCACCTTCCCCGGAATATTCTAACTGTGTTTACCACCGCACCTGCTCCGAACTTTACTCAAACCCGACTGCCCGACGACTTGTTTGCAGCAATTAACGCCCTCAAACAAGAGTTAAACGCCGTCATTCTCGCCCACTATTACCAAGACTCCGAGATTCAAGACATCGCAGACTTCATTGGCGACTCCCTAGAACTTGCCCGCAAAGCCGCCAACACCAGCGCCGATGTCATAGTTTTTGCCGGAGTTCATTTCATGGCTGAAACCGCAAAAATTCTCAATCCTGACAAATTAGTATTGTTGCCCGACTTAAATGCTGGGTGTTCCCTCGCCGACAGTTGCCCTCCCGAAGCCTTTGCAGCTTTCAAAGCCGATCGACCCGGACATTTGGTAATTTCCTACATTAATTGTACCGCCGCAATTAAGGCAATGAGCGATATAATTTGCACCAGTTCTAACGCGGTTAAAATTGTCAACCAAATTCCCGAAAATCAGCCGATAATTTTTGGGCCAGATCGCAATCTCGGCCGCTACGTCATGGAACAAACTGGCAGAAACATGGAAATCTGGCAAGGAGCCTGCATCGTCCACGAAAACTTCTCAGAAAAAAAGATAGTTCAACTCAAAATCGAGAATCCCGAAGCCGAAATAATCGCCCACCCCGAATGCGAACCTCCCGTGCTGCGCCACGCTAATTACATCGGCTCTACCACTGCTTTGCTCAAATATTCTCAAGCTAGTTCCAGCCAAGCTTTTATTGTCGCGACTGAACCGGGAATCATTCACCAAATGCAAAAGCAAGCTCCGCACAAACGCTTCATCCCCGCTCCTCCCAACAATAATAGTTGTGCTTGCAACGAATGCCCGCACATGAGATTAAATACCTTGGAAAAATTGTATCTAGCTATGAAAAATCAAACCCCTGAAATTACCATGCCCCTAAATATTCAACTAGCAGCCTTGCAGCCGATCCAGCGAATGCTAGAAATGAGCTAATCGCTGGCTATTTTTCAGTAAATACATTGTAAGCTGTTCGGCATTTAAAGGACTTGCGTAAGGTGCGTCAGCATCTAAGGTTTTCCGTTTCAGCGTAAGGGTTCGCGAATGACGCACCCTACTAGCCTCGTTACTGGTTTAAATGCTCCACAGCTTATGCTGGGTTGGCCGGGGCGATTAAATTAAGTCCTGGCCTAACCCACCAAGCTCGATCGGCAATCTGTGAATCAGTTGTCCACTCTTTCTCTTCTTTTCCTCTGCGGTGCCTGCCTTTAAAACTCATGAACAATAAATGATGTCGGAAAAACTGATTGTTTTCACCCGCTATCCCGAACCGGGAACAACCAAAACTCGACTAATTCCGGTGCTGGGAAAAACAGGCGCTGCTAACCTTCACCGTTTGATGGCCCAACGGACGATCGCCTGCGCGCTCTCTCTCGAAAAAACCCGCGGATTATCGGTAGAAATTCACCGAGCCGGCGGCAGCCAACAACTGATGCAAGAGTGGTTGGGAAGTGATATTTTTTGTGAAAATCAAATAGACGGTGATTTGGGCGCCAGAATGACAGCAGCGTTTCAAAACTCTTTTAATTCAGGGGTTGAGAAAACAGCAATTATCGGCACTGATTGTCCTGGTTTGAAAGCAGAAATCATGGCACAAGCTTTTGAGGCACTGAGCCACCACGATTTAGTTTTGGGCCCGGCAAAAGACGGAGGTTATTATCTGATCGGGCTGCGGCGATCGATTCCGGAATTATTCGGTGGCATTCAGTGGGGAACCAGTGAAGTATTTGCTTGTACGCGGGCGATCGCCCAAAAGCTCGCTCTCAATATTGCTTATCTTCCCACTCTTGCAGATATCGATCGACCTGAAGACCTCCTCGGTTTAGATATTAATATGTTGAAATAACTAAACTATATTTAATTTCTTTCAATCATTAGTAATTGTCATATTTAATTAAATAAAACTACTTGATTGTGAAACCATAAGGTCATAATATAGTAAGTGTATTTGTCTAACCAAATGCTGAATCTCAGTAGCAGTTAGACAGCGCTTGGGACAATAGTCCCAGGCGCGAGAAAAAACAAAAAATTAGCAAATAAATTAGCAACTAATAGATCGGCTTTGTACAAAACCCGCCCTGCCACAGGAAAGCCCAATGTAGGTGCGAGGCTATTGTAAAAAATGAGCAACTAATAGCTTGGTTTTTTACCAAACTCTCCCACCTTAATTAAGGCAAAATGTAGGGGCGAGCCTGGGGTCAGAAATGGGAAAAATCAGCTTTGTACAAAACCCGCCCTCTCTCTCACGGGTTGCTTAAGTCTGTATGTCGCCAGAAAATCCCAATCTCAAAATTTCCATTATCATTCCAGTCTTAAACGAAGCACCTACAATAGCCTCAGTCATCTCCACCGCCCTTGAGGCCCAAAATGTCGAAATAATTGTCGCTGACGGTGGCAGCAGCGACGGTACTACAGATATAGCAAAATCTTTTGGCGTCCGAGTTATCTCCACCCCCCCAGGCCGCGCCACTCAAATGAATGCAGGTGCCACCGCTGCTGCTGGAGATATCCTGCTGTTTCTCCACGCAGACACTCTGTTGCCTCGCGGGTACGACGATAGCGCGCGTCGGGTACTAGCTAACCCGTCTGCTGTAGCGGGGGCCTTTCAACTCCAGATTGACGCCCGCAGCCTGGGCCTCCGGCTGGTAGAAACAGGGGTAAAGTGGCGATCGAACTTTCTGCAACTGCCCTACGGCGATCAAGCCATTTTCCTCAACGCAGCTACTTTTGACCAAATCGGCGGTTTTCCCGACTTGCCCCTCATGGAAGACTTTGAATTCGTGCGCCGATTGAAAAAACAAGGTCGCATTGAAATAGTACCCCAGCCAGTCCTGACCTCCGCCCGTCGCTGGCAGCAGCTTGGGGTGATCCACACCACCGCCATTAATCAAATAGTAATCATCGCTTATTTCCTGGGAGTGTCGCCCGATCGACTCGCTTTCTGGTATAAGAGGCAAAAGAAAAATTCTTCCAAAAACTAAAGAATAGTGAACTTTTCTAAAGCTCGCCGTTAATTATGTAAATAGGAAACACGTCCCTGCGTAAAATATGACTTGAACGCCTCAACTTTTACGCACAGCGAGGACACACAGAATATGGCAGATCCCAGAGATGCAGAGCTTATTAAACCCTTTAACGGCGACCCCTTCACGGGTCATCTAGCCACCCCCATCAGTGCTTCTGATTTCACAAAAGCATTTATTGGGAACTTGCCGGCCTACCGCAAAGGACTCTCACCCCTAGTTCGAGGTCTAGAAATCGGTTTGGCACATGGTTATTTCCTCGTCGGCCCTGAAATCGTCTTCGGGCCCCTGCGGGATTATCCAGAAGCAGCTAATCTCGGCGGATTAATTACAGCCCTCGTATTAGTTCTGCTTGGCACAGCAGGTATGTCTGCCTACGGTTTGGTCTCTTTCAAGCAAGACAACACCAGCTACCCTAGCGCTAATCCCATGACTCCCGATTCCCTCAGAAATGCTGAAGGCTGGAGCCAGTTTACCGCTGGTTTCTTTATTGGTGGAATGGGTGGTGTCTTTGCTGCCTACTTCTTACTCGAAAACTTTAACGGCGTTGATGCCATTTTCCGGGGTTTAGTCAACAATTAGACTCGACTCCCACATATCCCTGTTGGAACACACTAACTTTAGTTTGGAGAATTTGATATGACAGGTTCCTACGCTGCCTCTTTCTTGCCTTGGATTTTGATTCCCCTAATTACCTGGGTGATGCCAGTTGTGGTAATGGGTTTGTTGTTTATCTACATTGAAAGCGACGCCTGATCCTTACCTCTAAAGTAAGACCTAAGTTGGAAAGCCGAAGTAATAAGACGATTGACGAACAATTGCTCTGACATTTCTAGATAAATCTAGGGAAAATCAGCAAAAATTGTTTTGAGATTGCTGGCTATCCGAAAACTTAGTTTCTTTACTCCCATCCCCAGAATTTATCTGTGGAGCAATCTTTCAGTTTTCTTCCTTCAAAACTCATAATTGCAAAAAAATCCTCCGCCTGCAGGCAGAGGATTTTTTTACAAAGAAGACAAATCATCCGCTCAGAGGACACAAATTGCCAAATTCTAAGCCACAATTGTTATGGAAACCTACTAATGAGGAGACAGCGATGCAATTTTTCCCCGCACGCCGCATCTTAGCTCCATTCCTGATCTCGGTACTGCTGCTGGTGACCGCCTGCGGCCAAACCCAAGCCCCATCACGCTGGGACAAAGCCCAGGAGGAAAGCACCCAAAAACCTGGTAAAGCACAGCAGACAACTGCTGACAAATCAACGGCTAGTAATCAAAACCTGCCCAAAAAGGCAGTTGCAGGCGGTAAGTTAAATAAATACTTCCCGTCTTCTGGGAGTGGATTCGATCGCGTTTTTGCTCAAGAAAAATCCGGTTTTGCTGAAGCTAAGTTGAACAAAGACGGTAAAAATGTCGCGGTTCTCTCAATTAACGACATCGCCGGCAACCCCAGCGCAGGTGCAAAATTCCAGCAAAGTACCAAGAAAATAGGCGGCTATCCCGCAGTTAATCAAGGTGCTAATATCACTGCTGTTTTAGTGGCAAATCGCTATCAGGTGAAAGTTCAATCCCGGACTTCCTCTTTTACCGCTAGCGATCGCGAAGCTTGGCTGTCAAAATTTAACCTGGGCGGCCTCGCCCGCCTCAAGTAGCCATGTCTTTTTTCCAACTCGGCGCCCGACTCAAGTCTGGCGCTATCAGAACTAAGTCGGCCACTATGAGACTGTGAAGTTTTGCAATCTGCCAAAAGTAATACCTTTGATTTTCGTTTCAGCATAAGGAGTTTTTTTGTGAGCAAAACAGTCTTTGAATTAGTCGATCAACTGCCTCAAGACAACATGACTGTCAAAGCCCTGCGAGCGCTTGACTTTGTGGTTCCCGGCGAGTGGAACAATTTAGTTGGCTTTGAAAATACCATTCGCACCGTTACTGGCGAAACAGACGAAGAACTGATCCAGCAAATTGGCGAGCGCGCCATCTACCTGTACAACGATAAATCTGAGGGCTACCAGCGCGCTCTCTGGCTCTACCAAACTATTGACAACGCCGACAAGGCTTTGGGTACTGCCGCCCTCGCTAACAAAGTCTCCCAAAATGTGCCGTTTTTGTCCCTTCTGGGCAATCTCACTCCCAAGCCGGAAAAAGCTCAAACGATCGACCTTTCTCTGAAGTTAGTCACTGAGTTGCTCGCTTTTTGCCAAATTAACGGTATTCCCGGCGACAGCATCGGCGATTTTGCCGCTTCCTTGGGCGACTACGGCGGCGAATCCTTGATGCGGATGGCTGCTTTGGTTTGTTTTGATGGTTTGATTCCCCTGGGCCCAGACTTTATCATGGCAACTCAGTCTTGGATTCAGAGGCTCTCCCCCAGCGATTTGCAAGAGAATCAGGCATTTAAGTCGATCGGCGGCATGATTCCTGGGGGCTCTCCCGCAGGCCAACTCGGCTTTATCGGCGAAAGCTTTAACTCGGTTTCTGGCTGGATGAGCTCTTTTGTGAGCGATCGAGGTTTGACTCCCCAAAACGTACTCGGCCAATTGCAGAATTTTGTAGACATTTCTGCCGACAAGGTGGACTACGTGGGCGCATTCCTCGATATCACTACCAACTACTACGAACACACTGGTGTTCAAACTCTCGCCCGCCGCTTGATTGAACGAGCTGTCGCTGAGATTTAGAATAACCAAAGGAGTTGTGATCTTGGCGGACGATCGCCCTGTGAGAGTGTTTTGAGTTCAAATTTTTTTGACTAGCCATTCTCTCAGGTTGGTTTTCGATAAAATGTGTGCCCTCAAGAAAGTCGATCGCCCGCTTGCTCAACTCCCAACTCCTTACCCAATCACTTTTACCAGGAAGCGTTAATGTCAGAAGAACCGAAAAATCCTACCGCTGGCGAATCCGAAACTCCCAGTGCTGCGATCGATCACGCCCCAAGTTCCGACGAACCAGACACAAGCGACTTACCCAGCACTGACAAGCCTCCAGCGGCTGCTAAAAAGCCCCCAGCCAAGGCCGAAGGCGACAAGCCCCCAGCTAAAGCTAAGAAGGAAAAAGCACCTGCTGTTGAAGACAAGCCCTTTGCGGAATTTATTCAACAAGATTATTTGCCCGCTTTGCAAACTGCTTTGACTAAGCAGGGCGTTAAGGATTTAGAGGTGAGTTTGGCAAAGCAAAAACTCCCAGTTGCTGGCATGAGTTCCGCCGGAGATTGCTGGCAGGTAATTGGCAAATTCCAAGAAGGTCAGCGCCAATTTAACCTGTATTTTCCTCAAGAAAATATTCAAAGTCAAAGGGCGTTTTCCTGCGCTGAAAATAATACCAAAACCAGCACTTTAGAGCCTTTTTTGATAGATGAGCGCAAGGTAACACTAGACCTCATGGTGTTTGGCGTCGTCCAGCGGCTTAACGCTCAAAAATGGCTAAATCTTAATTAACCTGAGTTCGGGATAAGAAGAGGGGGGGACAATAACTTACTCAAAGTCAACCCCTACTCCCCTTCTTAAGGCAAGGCTGTTTCATTCTCACCAAAAACATGAATTTTGACTCTTGTAGTGCCTTTCTTTGCCTACCCCCGACCTAGAGGATTTGATCCCACATTCCGCACCCCCAACTGGCACATAGGCAGATGGAGGGGATAAAAGTGAATCATCCGAGATAATAGTGAG